>NZ_JACJEI010000016.1:26383-120964 GCF_014163985.1 Pseudoalteromonas sp. SR41-4
CTGTGGTGAATAAATCACTAAAAGACTTTTGCACAAAGAGAAGTGAATGAGAAGAACAAATGCCACGGGCTTCGAGCGACGAGCTTCGAATACACCCTAGCACCTAGTCACTTCCTAAAACCTAGAACCTCACTCTCTAGAACCTAATCAAACTTATAGCTTCAGCCTTCTCTTTCACTTTCAAACCATGTAAAATTTGCGCAATTTCTTAATTATAATGAGCTTTTATAATGTCTATCCCACACAGCCTTTTAAGCCAATTGGTTAAACTTGCCCTTGATGAAGATTTAAATTACCAAACAGCCGAACAAGGCGACATCACCGCGCAATTAATTCCAGCGGCGCAGCACGCTAATGCCAAAGTGATCACCCGTGAAGATTGCGTGTTTTGCGGAAAAGACATTATCTTAGAAGTATTCAAACAAGTTGATCCGAGTGTAGCAGTTAATGTATTGGTAAATGATGGTGATACAGTTAAAGCTAACGATACCTTATTTACAGCAATAGGTTCTGCCCGCGCTATTTTAACAGCCGAACGTACCGCACTTAATTTTGTACAAACCTTGTCAGGTACAGCAACCACCACAGCGCATTATGTAAAAGAGCTCAGTGGCACCAACACCCAACTACTCGATACCCGTAAAACTATTCCGGGCCTACGTGCATTACAAAAGTACGCGGTCAAATGTGGCGGTGGCGCAAATCATCGCATTGGCTTATTTGATGCGTTTTTAATTAAAGAAAACCACATTGCCGCCTGCGGTGGCATCGATAAAGCCGTAGCGCAAGCAAAACTTAATCATCCAACTAAACCAGTAGAAGTAGAAGTCGAATCACTTATTGAGCTAGATCAAGCCATTACAGCCGGTGCTGATATTATAATGCTGGATAACTTTAGCGTTGAGCAAATTCAACAAGCAGTGGTACTGACCGATAAGCGCGCTAAATTAGAAGTATCGGGTAATATGACCCTAGAAACACTGCGCACCTACTCACAGGCTGGGGTTGATTTTATATCCAGCGGGGCACTTACAAAAAATTTACAGTCAATCGATTTATCAATGCGCTTTGAGTAATAATCAAACTAAATAACAAATATTATGTTTCCCTAATGCGTTGACAAACTGATTAAAAAAGCATTAAATACGCCGAAAGGCTTACACTGTAACAAAATGTTAATTTTAGTGCTTTATATAATACGAAATAGTGCTAATGTAAGCTTCTAGAATGAATGAATTAACTTTCAACCAATTCTAAAGAACTACTTTCAGGTATTGTTTTACACCGCACGGCTACTTTGATGAAAGCTGTGAGTTAAATAAACAACATTAATACCAAGTAGTGGGTGAAGAAAGTTTTTAAAATTCGATGAAATGCAGTTAAAGCCGCTTTCAATCAGCTGTTTTAGTGCTAAAGTAGATCTAACAGAGTAATTTTAATAGTTGCTAAAACCTAACCAGCAGTATTTAGCTAGGCACTGGGTTAGGTATTAGTAATTTAACGATTTTAAAAAAACCGTAAGATAAAGCAGTTACAATAGCTAACGTGATTACACACTTTACTAACATAATTTATTTAGCTTACAAAAAACACTATCCTTTAGGAGAGGAACATGGAAAAAATGACACAACAAAGTCAAAAGGGTTTTACCCTAATTGAATTAATGATTGTTATCGCAATCATCGGTATTCTTGCTGCCATCGCATTACCGCAATACCAAACATATACTAAAAAGGCACGTTTTTCTGAAGTTGTACTAGCGGCCTCTTCTGCTAAAGGTCTTGTAGATGTATGTTTCCAAACACGTGGTGCTGGTGTTTTAGCTAACTGTGAAACAGCTGCTCTAATTGGTCTTAATGCCACAGGTGCAGCTGCGGGTGATCATGTAACTAGTGTTGCAATAGGTGATGATGGTGTAGTTACAGCTACAGGTGCAGCTTCAGTTGATAGCGCCACTTACATATTGACACCTACTGCCGCTAACGGTACTTTAACTTGGGATCAAACAGGAACATGTATTGCTGCAGGTCTTTGTTAGGTAATTATTAAAGTAATGAGAAAAACATCAGGCTTCTCATTAATCGAGCTAATGATTACCATCGCCATTATGGGGATTCTGGTATCATTAGCTCTTCCTGCCTACAACAACCACTATAAACGCGCCAAATTTACCGAAGTGGTACTAGCTAGTAATGCCCTACAACGAGCCATTGAAGTTTGTTTTTATACTAGAGAGACGCTTAATAATTGTGACTCTTTCAGTAAGATAGGTGCCAGTAAATCAGATTTCCTTGCCCCTAAGCTTATTGCTAATATTGAGATTTCTAACACAGCAGGTAGCTATAAAATAACCTCCACTGCAAGCAGTGAAGCTTCACTATCAACTACTGGTGATACTTACATCATGGTTGCGAGTATAAATGCAAATCAACTCCAATGGGAGTTATCTTCAGCAAGTACATGCATTAGTGAAGGGACTTGTTAAAGGTAAGTACACCGTTTATTTTTGTAATATTAACAATGCCATTCTTGGTGATTACTCCACATATTGTTTTACACTCAGTTGTAAAATCTGTTGATTGAAAAAACTCATTCATTTCTATTGGTGGAATCGATTGGCCAATTAACTTGTCGTACAATGGGCGGTTTTTAGTGCCAACAGCTGGTTCATTAAACGAATAAAAACCCTCGAATGTATACTCACCTCTAGCATCCCCTTTTGGTATTGCAAAATATGATGTTTGCCATTTCACAATATAAGCTAAGCGCTGACTGTCAATTTGCTTTACTCCATAACCCAAAGAAGTTAATTGTAGAAATACAATAAGTATCAGGTTAGTGATATTTTCTTTTCTTGTTTTTATTGGCGATAATAACCAAAAACAAAGCACCGGCCCGAGAATTAAATCAATTGATAGAATGATTCCGGCAAGTCCAGCTAAGTCTGTTAAGTAATGTCTACCTGCATAAAACCACTGAGAATAAATATAAAAACCAGCAATCGATAATACAAGTAACCCGAGAAAAAAATGCAAACCAGACCATTTTAGTTTTTTTAGATAAATAGCGTTCATTTTTACTTTTCTATCCCCCAAAAAAGAAGCAAATTGAATTTTGCCTATTTAATCAGCTTAAGTTTATCGAATCAATTGTTTAAGCAGTTAAAGCTGGCTACTATAGAGTATAATAATTTTTTATTTCCTAAACGTAATTCGGAATAAAGTAATGGCTAAAGAAACAGATAAAAAAGGACAAGATACCTTCGAATGGGTTGGTGTAAGCGCCCGAGGGAAACGTTTAGAAGGTGAAATGAATGGGATGAGTATAGCTTTAGTCAAAGCTCAATTACGTAAACAAGGCATCACGCCATCAAAAGTTAAACGTAAAGCCAAACCTCTATTTGGCGCACGTATGCAGAAAATCACAGCAAAAGATATTGCTTTAGTTACGCGGCAAATTGCCACTATGCTAATGGCGGGCGTACCACTTATTCAATCAATCGAAATGATTGGCACTGGTGCCACTAATAAAAGTGTTGGCAAACTGATGGCAACTATTGGCGATGAAGTCAAAGCCGGTGGCACTTTATCTAACGCACTGCGTAAACACCCTCGTTATTTTGATGACTTATATTGTGATTTAGTTGCCTCTGGTGAACAATCTGGCGCGCTGGATAAAATATTCGACCGCGTTGCCCTTTATAAAGAAAAGTCAGAAGCACTGAAATCAAAAATTAAAAAAGCCATGTTCTACCCTATTGCTGTATTAGTAGTGGCTTTAATCGTAACCTCAATCCTGCTTATTTTTGTAGTGCCACAATTTCAAGATATTTTTGCTGGTTTTGGTGCAGAACTCCCTGCATTTACTTTAATGGTCATTGCCATCTCTGAGTTTATGCAAGAATACTGGTGGATTATATTGATTGCGCTCTTTGGTTTTGGTTACGCTTATAAAGAAGCACTACTAAAAAGTAAAAAACTACGCGATGCCACCGATCGCGCTATTTTAAAAATGCCGGTAATTGGTATGATTTTAAACAAAGCTGCAGTGGCACGTTATGCCCGTACGCTTTCGACCACTTTTGCGGCCGGTGTACCACTGGTTGATGCACTGGACTCAGCTGCTGGCGCTTCAGGTAACGCGGTTTACCGTTATGCTATTTTAGATATTAAAGCCGAGGTAAGCTCAGGTAATCAAATGAACTGGGCTATGCGTAATTCAAAAATATTCCCCGATATGGTGATACAAATGGTAGCCATAGGTGAAGAGTCAGGCTCTTTAGATGGTATGCTGGCAAAAGTCGCCACTATTTATGAGCAAGAAGTTGATGATGCAGTAGATGGCCTATCGAGCTTATTAGAGCCGCTTATTATGGCGGTACTCGGCGTACTGGTTGGCGGTTTAATTATTGCCATGTACTTACCTATTTTCCAACTTGGTGCAGTTATATAAAAGCTGTAAGCTGTAAGCTGTAAGCTGTAAGCAAGAATGCTCCTAATTTATATTAAGCAATGCAACATCTTTTTTATTTAAGTGATTTATTCACCACAGAGATTAAGAGACGCTGCGCTTTAGAGAAGTAATTGTAAAAATAGGTGCTAAGAAGTGGCTAGGGTGTATTCGAAGCCCTTGGCGCTTTTCTCATTTACTCTCATTCACTGCTCTTTGTGCAGAAAGGTTTTTGATTGTGGACATTACTTGTAGGCGAGAGGCTTGCCACCGCGAAAATAATCTCATTGTCGCGAGATAAACTCGCTGCTACCAATGCGTAGGCGCGGGGTTACCCCGCGCAATTAGATTCAAGTTCTATCAGTGATTAATTCACCACCGAGAACACAGAGAAGAAATAAGTGATTTTTTACTTTGGTTTCTCTGTGTAGCGCGAAGCGCCTTTGTGCCCTCGGTGGTAAAATAGGTTTGTTTGTGTAAATGTATGAACAGTCGCGAGGTAAACTCGCTGCTACCAATACGTAGCCGCGGGTTTACCCCGCGCAATAGATTAAAGTTCTGTCAGTGATTAATTCACCACAGAGAAGAAATAAGTGATTTTTTACTTTGGTTTCTCTGTGTAGCGCGCAGCGCCTTTGTGCCCTCGGTGGTAAAATAGGTTTATCGGTGGAAATGTATAAACAGTCGCGAGGTAAGCTCGCTGCTACCAATACGTAGGCGCGGGGTTACCCCACGCAATAGATTCAAGTTCTGTCAGTGATTAATTCACCACCGATAACACAGAGTTCACAGAGAAGAAATAAGTGATTTTTTACTTTGGTCTCTAAGTGTAGCGCGCAGCGCCTTTGTGCCCTCGGTGGTAAAATAGGTTTGTTTGTGTAAATGTATGAACAGTCGCGAGGTAAACTCGCTGCTACCAATGCGTAGGCGCGGGTTTACCCCGCGAATAGATTCAAGTTCTTTCAGTGATTAATTCACCACTGAGAACACAGAGAAGAAATAAGTGATTTTTTACTTTGGTTTCTCTGTATAGCGCGCAGCGTCTCCTGCCCTCGGTGGTAAAATAAGTTTGTTTGTGTAAATGTATAAACAGTCGCGAGGTAAACTCGCTGCTACCAATGCGTAGGTGCGGGTTTACCCCGCGCAATTAGATTAAAGTTCTGTCAGTGATTAATTCACCACCGAGAACACAGAGTTCACAGAGAAGAAATAAGTGATTTTTTACTTTGGTTTCTCTGTGTAGCGCGCAGCGCCTTTGTGCTCTCGGTGGTAAAATAGGTTTATCGGTGGAAATGTATAAACAGTCGCGAGGTAAGCTCGCTGCTACCAATACGTAGGCGCGGGGTTACCCCGCGCAATAGATTCAAGTTCTGTCAGTGATTAATTCACCACCGAGAACACAGAGTTCACAGAGAAGAAATAAGTGATTTTTTACTTTGGTTTCTCTGTGTAGCGCGCAGCGCCTTTGTGCCCTCGGTGGTAAAATAGGTTTGTTTGTGTAAATGTATAAACAGTCGCGAGGTAAACTCGCTGCTACCAATACGTAGCCGCGGGGTTACCCCGCGCAATAGATTCAAGTTCTGTCAGTGATTAATTCACCACCGAGTTCACAGAGAAGAAATAAGTGATTTTTTACTTTGGTTTCTCTGTGTAGCGCGCAGCGCCTTTGTGCCCTCGGTGGTAAAATAAGTTTATCGGTGTAAATGTATAAACAATCACGAGGTAAACTCGCTGCTACATACACGTAAGCGCGGGCTTTTAGTAGTTTTTAGGTTTTAGGTTTTAGCGAATGCAAAATTTCTTTCTCGATATAATCACTGTTATGCAAAACCAATTATGGTTTTACTTACTCACTGTTGGCTTAGTGAGCCTGTGTATTGGCAGTTTTTTGAATGTAGTTATTTACCGGTTGCCGATAATGATGCAACGTGAATGGCAAACAGAATGCCGTGTTTTACTGGCTGACGATTTAAAACCCACAAAAGCTGATAATACAGAAGCTGAGTTTAATCTGGTCAAGCCTAACTCTACTTGCCCAAAATGCAAAACTGCCATTAAGCCTTGGCAAAACATTCCTGTTATTAGCTGGTTATTGTTAAAAGGTCGCTGCGCTAGTTGCAGTAACCCTATTTCAGTACGTTACCCAATTGTTGAAATGCTTACTGCGGTTTTAAGCTTAATAGTGGCCTACACCTTTGGCGCGACTGAGCAGGCACTACTGTATATTTTAATTACTTGGGTGCTCGTCGCCCTGACCTTTATTGACATTGATCATATGCTACTGCCTGACCAACTCACCTTACCTTTAGTCTGGTTAGCATTAATTGCTGCGGTAATGGGCATCACTATCTCCCCAACAGATGCCATTATTGGTGCAGCATGTGGTTACTTAAGCCTCTGGAGCGTATTTTGGCTATTTAAACTGATCACCGGTAAAGAAGGCATGGGCTATGGTGATTTTAAATTACTGGCGGTATTTGGCGCATTGCTTGGCTGGCAATCATTACTCACCATTGTTTTATTATCGAGTGTAGTGGGCGCTATTATTGGTATCGCATTATTGAGTATTCAAGGCAAAGATAAAGCCACGCCAATTCCATTTGGGCCTTATTTAGCCATTGCCGGCTGGGTTACTTTGTTATGGGGCACACAAATCCAAGTATTTTATTTTAATTTGTTAGGTTATTAATATGAATGCATCCACTCATAAACCGATGAAAAATTGGGTGCTGGGCTTAACCGGCGGTATTGGTTGCGGAAAAAGCGCCGTTAGTGCCATGTTTGAAAAACTCGCTATTACCGTGGTTGATGCTGACATTATTGCACGCCACGTAGTCAAACCGCATAGCCCTGGTTTAGCTGCTATTAGTGAGCATTTTGGTGCCCAAGTGCTAAACCCCGACGGCAGTTTAAACCGGGCGCAATTACGTGAGATTATTTTTGCTGATACAGCGCAAAAAACTTGGCTTAATAATTTGCTGCATCCACTGATCCGTGAAAAAATCCTTACTGATTTACACTCTGCAAACAGCGCATATGTGGTGCTCGTCGCACCACTGTTATTTGAAAATGGTCTTGAGCAATATTGTGATCGCACTTTAGTGATTGACGTTCCTGTAGAAATACAACTCAAGCGTACTATCGCCCGCGATAACACCTCTGAGCAGCAAGCACGCAGTATTATCGCCGCACAAATGTCACGCGAGGATAAACGCCATCGAGCTGACGATGTGATTGATAACAACCGCCCATTGCATTTAGTTGAGCAGGATATAATGCAACTTCATCAAAACTACTTACAACTAACGGCTAAAGTTAACTAATAAAGATGATAACGGTTGTGATAAACAAAAACTTTTTAGCTTTTTGTTGTCAAATTACCTTAAATCGACAAGACTGATGTTATACCATTCTTTTTTCTGATAAATTGCTGGCTATGAAAGGATCTAACCAAGGTGCGCAATGAATATTAATTCACCATTACTTAGAAAGTTTATTACGCTTGGCCGTATTGACGCAGAAACAGTCAAACTCAAACAGCGTGAGTATGGCTCAACAGCAGAGTTGATCGCAAAATGCAGCGGTATTGATGGTCATGAACTTGCCGAGCAATGTATCGACTTATTCCGAGTGCCTTATTTTGATATACGTGAGTTTGACGTCGAGCTGATCCCAAAAGAGCTTGTTAAAGAAAAACTGATCAAAGATCATCATATTCTACCTTTAGTTAAAAAAGGCCGTAAACTCTACATTGCCGCGTCGGATCCTACTGATTATGGTGCTTTTGAAAACTTTGAATTCAGTACAGGGCTTGCTTGTGAGGTGGTCGTTGTTGATTATCGCCAGCTTGAAGCCAAAATAGATCAACTGCTTGATGCGTCGGGCAGTTTAAATTTAAGTGATGAAGAATTTAAAGAATTTAGTGATTTAGATACCGAAGGTCCTCGCGAAATACAAAACAATGGCGAAGACGAAAAAGACGATGCCCCGATTATCGTATACATCAATAAAATTTTGATGGATGCAATTAAAAAAGGCGCCTCGGATTTACACTTTGAACCTTACGAACATAAATACCGCGTGCGTTTTCGTATCGATGGCATTTTACATGAAATGGCCAGCCCGCCGAACAGCTTAGCCACGCGTTTATCAGCGCGGATAAAAGTAATGGCACGCTTAGATATTGCCGAAAAACGCAAACCACAAGATGGCCGTATCAAACTTAAAATCACCGAACGTAAAAGTATCGATTTCCGGGTAAGTACGCTGCCGACTTTGTGGGGCGAAAAAATCGTAATGCGTATCCTTGATTCATCCAGTGCCATGCTTGGCATTGATGTACTGGGTTATGAACCTGAGCAGAAAAAACTCTATATGGATGCGCTGCAACAACCGCAAGGCATGATTTTAGTTACCGGCCCTACCGGCTCGGGTAAAACAGTATCACTTTACACTGGTTTGAATATTCTTAACCAACCAGAGCGTAATATTAGCACTGCAGAAGATCCGGTTGAAATTAACCTTGAAGGTATCAACCAAGTGCAAATTAACCCGCGCGCAGAGATGACCTTTGCTAATGCGCTAAAAGCGTTTTTACGTCAAGATCCTGATGTGGTGATGGTAGGTGAGATCCGTGATCTTGAAACCGCTGAAATTTCTATTAAAGCGGCGCAAACTGGTCACTTGGTATTATCGACCTTACATACTAACTCTGCACCTGAAACCCTAACCCGTTTACTTAATATGGGTGTACCTGCTTATAACGTTGCCAGCTCGATTAGCTTAATTATCGCACAGCGCTTAGCTCGCCGTTTATGCCCTAAATGTAAAGCACCTGAAAGCTTGCCGGACGAAGAGTTACAACGCCAAGGTTTTAGCCCTGAACAAATAACTGAACTCAATTTATTTGCACCCAAAGGCTGCGATAGCTGCACTGATGGCTACAAAGGTCGTGTGGGTATTTATGAAGTAATGCAGATTACTCCAGAAATAGCGCAAATCATTATGCGTGGCGGTAATTCACTAGAAATTGCTGAAGTATCGTTAAAGTCTGGCTTTAATAACTTGCGTTTATCAGGCCTCAGAAAAGCTGCCGCCGGTATGACTTCATTAGCCGAGATAAACCGAGTAACTAGTTTTTAAGATCCTAAAACCTAGCTTTCTAGGTTTTAGAGTTATAAATCGTAAACAATATGTATGAGAAGATGTTATGCCAACAGTTGTAAGCTGCCCAACGTGTAAAAACCAAGTCGAATGGTCAGAAAAAAGTCCGCACCGCCCTTTTTGTTCAAAACGCTGTCAGTTAATTGATTTAGGCGAATGGTCGTTTGAAAACAATAAAATCTCTGCACCTATTACCTCTGCAGATGATTTAAGCCAAGATATGATTGAAGATATTGAAGCTATGCTTGCTAAAAACGACGATGATTTTTTCAAATAGAACAAGCTTTATTCGTACAAAGAATTGATTCACAAAGAGGTTAAGAGGCGCTGCGCTTTAGAGAAGTAATTATAAAAGTAGGGGCTAGGTTCTAGAAACTGACTAAGTGCTAGGTGTATTTATCCCACAGCTCGAAGCCCCTGTTTTTTTCTCATTTACTCTCATTCACTTCTCTTTGTGCAAAATGGTTTTAGTGATTAATTCACCACCGAGAACACCGAGTTCACAGAGAAGAAATAAGTAATTTTTTACTTTGGTTTCTCTGTGTAGCGCGCAGCGCCTCCTGCCCTCGGTGGTAAAATAGGTTTATCGGTGTAAATGTATAAACAGTCGCGAGGTAAACTCGCTGCTACCAATACGTAGGCGGGGGTTTACCCCGCGCAAACTCGAATTAACTACTTTGCTGTTAACCAAGCTTCCAAACCAAAAACACCAACGCAAAGCCAACTAAATAAATCAGTCCTAACCAGCTCAAGCTTTGTATTACTTTGGAATGCTGAATACTTGGCACTGAGCGAACTAAGCTGAAGTTCAGCCATGCAAAAATCGGCGTGGTCAAAAATGCTAGCGTCATGGCAAAAGTAAGCATAGGGCCAAGGGCTGATTTAAAGAATAAGATCACCGCCATCCCCGCCAAAGATTGTACTATCAACCAGATATTTAAGCTGTGCTTACTTTGTTTAAAACCTAATAACTTGTGTGATTCGTTTAATGTGCGGGCGTAGCCATCAAGCACGGTTAAAGTTGTGCCAAACATACACAAAAACGCGATAATTGAAACTAATGGTCGTGCCCATTCACCTATGGTAAGGGCATACATATCAATAAGCTGTTTAGCAAATGCCACGCCGCCGAGCTCTATATTCGCGCTTTGCCCATATTGCACTAGCACACCAAGTGAAAAGAATACTAATGCCAGCCCTGCGGTTAACCAATAACCTAAATTAAAATCAAACAACCCCTGAGCCTTAGTCACGCTTTGCTGACTTTGCTTTTCTTTAAGCCACAATGAGCTTAATGCTGAGATTTCAATCGGTGCAGGCATCCAACCCATCAATGCCACCATAAAACCCAGCATAGCAAGTTCATAGGGAGATGGGCCAACGTAATCAGCAGGTGCCATTGGGCCGTTACTAAATGCAATAGCTAGGGCAATGACTGTTGCTAGTGTAAGTAGCCCCATAATAGCCTTTGCGACGTTATCGAGTGCTTTAAAGTGCCCGAGTAATAAAATGACTAAGCAAACGGCGAGGATCAACCAACACAGTAAAGTCACTGAAATAGCAATGGGTAAAGCGTAGTGTAATAAACTGGCCGTTAATAGCAGCACACCAGCGGTATTGACCACCGCAGCAATAATATTTAACCCAATAAAACTATAAAAAAACCATGGGCCTTTACTTTGATAGCCTTCAACTAAGCTTTTTTTTGTGGCTAGCGTGTACTCGATACCAAAGCGGAAAAACGGATACTTAAGCACGTTAACAACGAGGATTAACCAAAATAGCTGCCAGCCAAAAATAGCCCCTGCTTGCGTTGATGCCACTAAATGTGAGCCACCAATTGCAGCGGTCGCCATTAAAATACCGGGACCTAGTGCGTTTAAACGAGTTTGCCAAATTGATACTGCTGACTGCATCTGTGTACTTATTACTTATGGTTAATAATAAGCAAGTTACAGCGTTTTAATTAAGAAATAAAGAGTAAAGCGGAGGTTTAGAGGACTAGTCCTTTAGATGTAAATCGCTAGATCCTAGTTGCCTAAGATCTAGCGTCTTTATTATTTAACGTAGGTCCATTTCTTGAATAATTTCATGAGCAATTTCAGGTGTAGTGCTCACCGGTTTTTCATGTAAATTGGCTTTAATTTGGCCTTTACGATGCTTTAGTGCTGCATCGAGTTTTTTAGCCGCGTTTGCAATAGCTGGATAAAGAACTTCGTTCTCACCTTTAACGGATAAACGCGCGCCTTCGTATATGGTACTGATTTCTGCTTGGAGCTTATGATGCTCTTTTGAAAGAATGATATCTAGTGCGATCAGAGATGGAAAATGACTCGCAATTTTTGAAAATTTTTCGTTGATGTGCTCTCTAATAGAGTCAGTAACGTCAACATGGTGACCAGAAAGATTAATTTTCATAGGGTATCCTTTTTTATGTTACCTCATAACTAGTATTGGGGACTATTTAGATTAACACAAGGCAGAAAAGCATAAATATGAAATTTATTTGTTATTACAGCTGATGTAGATCAATTTAGTCACATTAAATATGCAAAAGCCCGCGCATGGCGGGCTTTCAGCGTGACACTTAATTTGTATGTTAAGTATACGAACAACAGTAATCAGCAAAGTCAGTCACTTTTACTTGAAAGGTAACGTTAGCATCAACATTAAAAGACTCCCCTGCTGACATCGTTTGCCATTTCGTCTCACCAGGGAGTAATACATCCCACTGGCCGCCGTTTAATTCCATCAATTCTTTTTTGCTCGTAGCAAATTCAAACTCACCCGGTTGCATAAAACCTAACGTTTTAGTGCTGCCATCAGCAAAAACTACGGTACGACTTGATACTTTACCGTCAAAATATACGTTCGCTGTTTTAACAACACTTACATTATCAAACTGAGACATCCTCACTCCTGTTCTTTGATTTATAATTTAACTGCGACCACATTGCCTTAAGGACGCATAGCATGCAAGTGTAGTGATGTGAAAAATACTCATGGGCATCTGATAGCTGACGGCTTAAAGCTTACAGCTCTGTATAAAAAAGCCCGCACTGCGTTTAACACAGTGCGGGCTTTTTACATTTTAACCTTTAAGGTTAAAACAATTCGTTTGCTTTGTTTACGATGTTTTCTACCGTGAAGCCAAAGTGCTCAAACAGCTCATTAGCTGGTGCTGACTCACCAAAGGTGGTCATACCTACTACAGCGCCGTTTAGGCCTACGTATTTATACCAGTAGTCAGCAATACCTGCTTCTACGGCTACGCGGCGTGAAACTGCAGCTGGTAGTACACTTTCTTTATAAGCAGCGTCTTGTGCATCAAATACATCGGTCGATGGCATAGAGACAACACGTACTTTTTTACCTTGCTTACGCAGTTCAGCGGCTGAATCTTGTGCTAATTGCACCTCAGAGCCAGTTGCGATTAAGATAAGCTCAGGCTCGCCGTCACAGCTCAGCACATAACCACCTTTTTTCACGTCGCTTAATTGCTGCGCTGAGCGAGTTTGTTGCTCAAGGCCTTGGCGAGTAAAGATAAGTGATGTTGGACCATCTTGGCGTTCAATCGCTTGTTGCCATGCAATCGCAGACTCAACTTGGTCACACGGGCGCCAGTTAACTAAGTTTGGCGTTAAACGCATGCTAGCAATTTGCTCTACTGGTTGGTGAGTTGGACCATCTTCACCTAAACCGATTGAATCGTGGGTGTATACAAAAATGCTTGGCACTTTCATAAGTGCAGCCATACGAACAGCATTACGTGCATATTCCATAAACATTAGGAAAGTTGCGCCGTAAGGAATAAAACCTTTATGCAATGCAATACCATTCATAATCGCCGACATCCCAAACTCACGCACACCGTAATAGATGTAGTTACCGCTGGCATCATCGCGTGTTAAGCCTTTAGAGCCTTTCCAAATAGTCAGGTTAGAACCGGCTAAATCAGCTGAGCCGCCCATAAATTCAGGCAGTAATGGACCAAATGCATTCAGTGCGTCTTGCGATGCCTTACGTGATGCTGGGTTTGCTGGATTTGCGTCTAGTTGCTCAATATATGCTTGTGATTTTTCAGCCCAATCTGCTGGCAACTCACTACTAGTACGGCGTTTAAATTCAGCGGCTAGTTCTGGGTGTGCAGCGGCGTACGCGGCAAATTTTTCATCCCAGTTAGCTTCAAGTTGTTTACCCTTTTCTTTGCCATCCCATTGTGCATAAATATCAGCTGGGATTTCAAATGCTTCACCAGTCCAACCAAGGAACTCGCGTGCTGCTTTGATTTCGTCTTCACCTAGTGGTGCGCCGTGACAATCATGGCTACCTGATTTATTTGGTGAACCATAACCGATAACTGTTTTACAACAAATTAGTGTTGGTTTGTCGGTGATGCTGCGTGCTTCTTCGATGGCTGCGCGGATAGCGTCTGAGTCATGGCCATCAACGTCACTTACTACATGCCAACCGTAGGCTTTAAAGCGTGCAGGTGTATCGTCGCTAAACCAACCTTCAACTTCACCATCAATTGAAATACCGTTGTCATCCCAAAATGCAACAAGCTTACCTAGGCCTAATGTGCCGGCAAGTGAACATGCTTCATGAGAAATACCTTCCATTAAGCAACCATCGCCTAAGAAAGTATATGTGTGGTGATCAACAATATCATGACCTTCGCGGTTAAATTGCGCGGCTAATGCTTTTTCAGCAATCGCCATACCTACCGCGTTAGTGATCCCTTGACCAAGTGGGCCCGTAGTAGTCTCAATACCTGGCGCATACCCATATTCTGGATGGCCAGGTGTTTTTGAATGCATTTGACGGAAGTTTTTAATTTCCTCAATTGGTAAATCATAACCACTTAAATGCAATAGAGAATAAATAAGCATTGAACCGTGGCCATTGGAAAGTATAAATCGATCTCTATCTACCCACTCTGGATTTGTTGGATTGTGGTTTAGATAATCGCGCCATAGTACTTCTGCGATATCAGCCATGCCCATAGGGGCTCCAGGGTGGCCTGATTTGGCCTTTTGTACTGCGTCCATTGATAAGACGCGAATAGCATTTGCAAGTTCTTTGCGAGACGGCATGGATTCTCCTACCTTTACTGTATTTGCGCTGGTTATTGTGTGTATTCATTTGAAGATCCATTCTTACTTATTGTAGGGGCTGTATGCAATTAAAAACCTGATTAAATTGGGCATTATGAATTTTTTTTAAGAACAAAAAGTTATTAGTAATTTTATTTAGACGTCTAGGCGTAAAAAAACTATGCAACTATCGTTGTTTTAGATAAAATACGCCCCTAAATTTTTTAGCGCTCTTACCGACGTTTGTGAAGCGCAATATTTGTGAGCAAAGACAATGGCAAAACATTTATTTACTTCTGAATCTGTTTCTGAAGGTCATCCGGATAAAATCGCGGACCAAATCTCTGACGCGGTACTAGATGCCATCTTAGAACAAGATTCTCATGCCCGTGTTGCGTGTGAAACTTACGTAAAGACTGGTATGGTTATGGTTGGTGGTGAAATCACTACTAGCGCATGGGTTGATATCGAAGAAATCACACGTAAAACTGTACGTGAAATTGGCTACACTCATTCTGATATGGGTTTTGATGCAGACTCGTGTGCAATTTTAAACACGATTGGTAAGCAGTCTCCTGACATCAACCAAGGTGTTGACCGTACTAGCCCAGAAGAACAAGGCGCTGGCGACCAAGGCCTAATGTTTGGTTACGCATGTAACGAAACTGAAGTATTAATGCCTGCACCAATCACTTACTCACACCGTTTAGTGCAGCGTCAAGCGCAAGTACGTAAAAGCGGCGAGCTTAACTGGTTACGTCCTGATGCAAAATCACAAGTTACTTTTGCATATGAAAACGGCAAGCCAGTAGGTATTGACGCAGTGGTACTTTCTACTCAACACAGTGAAGACATTTCACAAAAAGATTTAGTAGAAGCTGTGATGGAAACAATCATCAAGCCAGTACTTCCTGCTGAGCTTATCACTAGTGCAACTAAGTTTTTCATTAACCCGACTGGCCGTTTTGTAATCGGTGGCCCAATGGGTGACTGTGGTCTTACTGGTCGTAAAATTATCGTTGATACCTATGGCGGCATGGCTCGTCATGGTGGCGGTGCATTCTCTGGTAAAGATCCATCAAAAGTTGACCGTTCAGCTGCGTACGCTGCACGTTACGTTGCTAAAAACATCGTTGCTGCGGGCCTTGCTGACAAATGTGAGCTACAAGTTTCTTACGCAATCGGTGTTGCAGAGCCAACGTCAATCAGTGTTGAAACATTTGGTACCAGCAAGCTTGAAGAATCACGTTTAATTGAATTGATTCGTGAACACTTTGACTTACGTCCATATGGCTTAATTAAAATGCTTGATCTTGAGCGCCCAATTTATCTACCAACTGCAGCTTACGGGCATTTTGGTCGTGATGAATTCCCTTGGGAACGCACAGATAAAGCAGACGCACTTCGCGCAGCAGCTGGTCTTTAATATCAGCCTTTATGTAAATGTAGAAAAAGCGCCAATTGGCGCTTTTTTTATGCCTGCTGATTATATTGTTGTAAATGCCTAGGTTATTGTCGCGAGGTAAACTCGCTGCTACCAGACATAGGCGCGGGTTTACCCCGCGCAATTAAAGCTAGGTTCTAGAAAGTGATACCAATCGTGTTAAGTTACTGACCATTTATAGCGACAGATAAATACAGTGATAACAAGGCGTAAATTTTGACATGTAGTTGTTCTACTTGAAAAAATTATAACGCAGTTAGCGCTTTATTTAGCTCGCTAGAATGGTTAAATATTTAAGTCGATTGGTATAACTAGGAGCTTGGGTGTATTCGAAGCTTGTCGCTCAAAGCCAGTGACGTTTTACCTAACTTCCTAACCTATCAATGTAAGTATCTTTTCATACCCAGCCACAGCCCATACAATAAACAACACTATCAGTGCTAATGTTACAGCCGCTGAAGCGATATCTTTCGCACGCCCTGATAGCACGTGGTATTCAACACCTACTCGATCTGTTAATGCTTCAATTGCTGAGTTTAGCAACTCAACAATCAACAATAACAAAAAGCTGATTACAAGAAGTGCCCAGTGCTGTAATGATTGTGCTAGCCAAAATGATAACGGCAATAATACTAGCCCTAGCGCAAGCTCAGTGCGAAAGGCCGATTCTTCCTTAAATGCAGCTTTAAAACCTTTAATTGAGCACTTGGTTGCTTTAAAAATGCGCCCAATCCCTATGCCGTTGGGTTTGTTTACTAAATTAATTTCTGGTTTAGTCATTTTATAATCTTTAGCGTATAGCTTTTGCTTATCGGGTGATGGGCCAAACACATTACCTTAATCCATGCCTTGAGTTAATAACTGCCAGGCTGTCGCCATATACTGGGTATATGCTTGCTCTGCCTGCGCATCAACTTCGACAAATTGCGGTGGTGTTGTCGGTAAAAGCTGAGTTTTATCCCGCTCATTGACCCTATAATACTCATAAAGTGCCGATAAATCACCACGCCAAAGCTGCTCATTGTGACGTATTGTTTGAAAACCAAATACCCTTCGATCTGGCGCTGCATTAAATAATGATTGTCCCATGCTATAAAACTGAGTATTTGCTGGCGCAATTAAATCTAATAATGTTGGAGCGATATCCATATGGCTTGCCACTTGTTGTGCTGGCACTAAATCTGCGCTAACACCTTTGCCATAAATCACCATCGGCACATGGGTTAACTCATATAAATTTGGACGCTTGTGAAAGTTACGACGACTATAATGATCCCCTGTAATGACAAATAATGCATCTGGATAGCGTTGCTCCATCTTAGCCACAAACTCACCCAGCATTTTATCTGCATACCACAAGTGCCCTAATACATACGGATCTAATAACTCCCCTTCTAATCTATTTATCTCTGCAGGGTAATCTGCAGCCGACTTATAAGGGTAGTTATATTTGTCTAAATCGAGATTAAACGGGCCATGATAACTACCAGAGAGAATCACATTAAAACTTTTCTGTGTGGTTTTTTCTGCCACTAAATCAAATAACTGACCATCATCAATGCCCCAGACTCCTGCACTACCTTTACCGCCAGCATCGGTAGCTGAATAGACCTTATCAGCACCTTGAGATAGAACGTACTCACCGACATTCTGCCATGATAATAAACCACCATAAAAAAACTGGCTGGTGTACCCTAAATGCTCTAATTGATTAAATAACGATAACTTGCTGCTTGGTTTTTGTGGCCCAATCAAACTCATATTAACCCCTGCATAAGGGATCCCAGATACAATACTGGATAGCGAATTCATAGTACTGCTAGCTGCAGGTAAAACGTTATCTAGGTAAATACCTTTACTAGCTAGATTTTTTAACTGATTGGTTAAATTAAGCGAAGCATACTTCTGTTGTAACGGCCAAGAATCATAGCTTTCCATAACAATCACGAACACGTGTGACGGTGCAGCTAACAAAGGTGCTGTAGTATATTGACTCAATGCGTTTAAAGGTAAAACATCAAGCACTGAGTTATGATTTAAATATGGATTTTCGCCGTCTACGCCATGACTTTGTAGATCGTTGTAATCTTTAATGGCATATAAAAAGCTGCGAAATGGATTGATCACTAAATTATTAATAAATGGGTCCGGCGTTACCGCAGACCACTTCCGTGAAGCCGGACGTGACTCAAAAGAACCTCGAATAGCACAGATAAATAACACCACTATGATGCTAATTAACAACGTACGCTTCCATTTACAGTCAGTAAAAATGCGCTGTAAAAAGCTATTCGACTGCTTATCAACGCGATGACATAACTTAAATGCAACCACTAACAGTGTAAATAACCCCAGTAAACTTCCCCATGGCCGATATTGTTCAATCACGGTTAAAGCAATTGCTTGCTGATCATCGTGCAACCCTTCAAACATAAAATAATTGAATTGACTGCCGTACTCTGAAATATACGTAATACTAGTTATACAGAGTAAAATAGCGACTACAAAAAAGAGTTTACCTGTAAAGTTACGCACCATTCTTACCCAATGACCTAAGCGCATCGGCTGTAAAATACAATTTAATAAAAAGGGGATACTAAAACACACACCACTGGCTGCTGAGTCAAAAGCAAATCCTGTTTCTAAGGTGTTTAAAATGACATCAAGATCTATTGGTGCAGTGATTCGGTCATGAAAGTAGACTAAAAAGAAAATCCGAAAGCTCATAAACAATAAAACACCCGCTAGCCATAATGTAGCGATGCGCCAACTTTCGTTAACAAATGAAAACCAACGGCTTGAGCCTGCAAGTGATGAAGCTAACACTATACTGTCCTTAAAGTAGTATGTTCCCAGGGCGGGAATATTACCGATTTAAGTTACAGTAACAATATTTTTTTTGTAATTATTTGTAATAAATATTTAATAAAAAAACAGTAACAAGAAATTAACTAGCCATCTAGATTATGTCGATTGTTAGCATTAATACGCTATTGTTTATTGGCATGAATACAATTGCCAACTTGGCTTACTTGCTGATTTGTTTGATAGGTTTTATTGATTAAGCGTAATTTAAGAGCAAGCAAGGTATGCATCGCACTTTTTAATCCCACTTTATTGCTTAGCCAATAAGGAATTGCACCACCAGGATTGGCGTATATTTCATATGTTATGGTTAACAATGATTGCCCTTCACTGCTATGTTGGGTTAATAACCAATGTGCTTTTAGATCAGTGATACGGATCACAGCTTGGCGCTTTGCAAGCTCCCCTGTTTTTGCTGCAATCGTTAACTTCGTCTGAGTGTCGTTCAGTTGTTGGTAGCATGAGTAACTCACCATATCGCGATCAGCGAGCGGCCACGGCGAGTCAAACTCGGTATGTACAATAGTTTCTGAGGGGCTTAGTCGTTCCAACACTTTCACATGGGTAACATTATCAATCCATAACGGCGCGCTGTCAGTATCACTTAGCAATGTCATAAAGTCATTGGCCGTGACGCCTTCAACAGTGATCTCTGCCTGCACTTCAAAAATACCATTGTCATGTTTTTTGTAGTACACACTTGCACCATCACGCTGTTTCCAGAGTTGCCAATGCTGAACATCACTGATCGCATCAGCACTAAAGAGCAGCATTAGTAATAATACCCGCCGTACCATGTGTATTCCCTATGTACTGGCTTAAAGGCGATTACTGCCAGTAAGGTGATATTTTATATGAAGCTAAACGGCTTTGTTCCATTGCGTCGACCAAGAATTCAGACTTTCTTTCAAGCCAGCTTTGAATTTTTGCCAGCTCTTCATCATCTTGTCCTGCACATAACTGCTTTAGATACTCAAGCGTGCTGAGCTCGTACATGCCGTGTGAAATATCTAACCATGGAATACGAAACTCACTGCGTTCATCTTTTTCAAATAACGAACCTAAACAGTTACCACTGAGTAAGCTGTTTTCTAAACGCATGCGTAAATCCAAGTAATCCTTAACTGTCAGTGTTTTTTGTTCTGGAAGTAATTGATGAAGGTCTTGCCAATCTTTTTCAAATAATCGATTAGCAATCTCAGCGACTGGTTTTTCAGCTGCTTGAAACTGTACTTGTCCCCAACTTTTACGCCATTGCTTATCCACCAGCCAGGTGGTTAAAGACAATAATAAGCGGTTATAGCGAGCGCTATGAAACAACCGATTAATATCATCAATACTTGGCTGTAGCTCTTTTAAGTCATTAATAACTTGCGTTAACTCAGGTGCACTGTTGATTTTTTTATAGTATGCGTGGCGCTTGGATGTATAGGTTTTTAGTTGAATCGCGTTTTCAACCCATGCTAATTCACTTAATAGCCATTTTAGCTCGGTGCGTAATAGCTCGGTGGTGCTTTTATCAACAATATCGTCAAACAACCAGAACGTATGACGGATTAAACTAATTCCATCGGTCACTCGTTTCAGAGTTTTTAAACTCGGTTTATCGAAATAACACTGTTCATGTTTTTGTACAAAACGAATACCAAAGCCAATTGCGGCTATAAGTGCTTGCTCTTGTGTTGCATATTTAGGTAACGATACAAAGCCAATTGATTTACTTGGCTTAAGTGGTTTTTCATCCGCAAGGCGATAACCACGAGCCGCTTTAGAATATAACCCTAAACGAATATTACTTTGACTCACTAACTTATCAGCTAAAGCAAATAATTCATCGCGGCTGCCTTCAACCAGTTCAATTTCAAGCTCACAAATTGGCTCCATCAAACCCGATGCAGATACTTCGCCTTTATCTAACACGACCTCAATTTTAGCGCCACTGTCGGTTTCAATAAGCCAAGTACGACGAATAAAGTTAGTACTAAAAATAGGATAAAGATTAGCGGCAATTGCACTTATTTGCATACCATGCGGCCAAATACTGGCATCAAATGCAGTTATATTTGGTCGGCTACTTTCCAGCGGTAAATTATATTCAGGTCGTTGATGCAACCCGCCCATAACTTCTCCAGCAAGCTTGATAGTTTGCTCACATTGATTATCAGCACAGCGGGTACGAAAACCGATATCGAGCGCTCTTAATTCACGGCTTGGCGTGTCAAAATAAGCATTTTGTAAACTACGCGAAGGTTTATTAGTAACCGTTTTTGCAAATTGAGTAATTAACGCGGGGATCAGTGGGATTACGGCGTCTGACACCAAAAACTTCAGTTCTATCTCAGTATCCATTAGGCTTGAGGATTACCTTTAAAATAAATAAGAGCTCAAAATAAACAAAGCTGCTCAACATTGCAAATTTTTTAGCTTATTTGAATCATGAAACAGCAGCCATGATTACAATATCAGTCTTGCTATTAGGGCGCTAAATCCATACTATCTCAATACTTAACTATGAATAATACGATTGCTGTCCCACAGACGGTTACATTAACAGGGTAGATTGATGTTTAAACATTCTTTATTAGCTTTGCTATTCGCGGCGGCCGCATTTATGAGTCACGCAGAAGAAAGCAATTCAGCTAGCGATGCAAACACCGCTTATATAGTCGATAATCTTTATACATTTATGCACTCTGGCGCGAGTAAAAATTACCGCATTGTTGGCTCTGTTGATGCTGGTACAAAATTAACCCAGCTATCTGCTGAAGAAAATGGCTTTGTTAAAGTTATTGATGATAAAGAACGAGAAGGCTGGGTAGAAGCTAAATTTGTTTCTAAAACTCCTGGTATTCACCAACAATATCGCACGCTCAGTGCTGAAATGGCATCAATGCAAGAGCAACTTCGTCAAGCACAAATTGAATTGCCGCAGCTGCAAGAGCAAAGCCAAACTTTAACTGACCAAAATAGTGCTCTATCAGAGCAGATTACTAAATTAAAAAGTACCTTAGAAGTTGAACGCACTGAAAAACAACAAGCCGGTGCAAAAGAAAAACGTCAGCTACTAACTTATGGCGGAGCAATTGCCTTCATAGGTCTATTTTTAGGTATTATTTTGACTATCGTATTATCGCGCCGTAAACGTTACGACGGCTGGGCTTAATCGATAACCACTATATTTGATATTAAAAAAGCACCCTTGGGTGCTTTTTTAATGCGTGGGGTAAACCCGCGCCTACGTATTGGTAGCAGCGAGTTTAAATTTAAGTATCGAGTCTGAGCCCAGTGTCTTGTTTAATTTTTTCGATCACCATATAAGTGTGGTGCGTACCAACTCCCGGTATATCGACTAAATCACCAAGCACTTGACGGTATTCATCCATATCCGAAACCCGAATCTTTAATAGGTAATCATAGCCACCAGCAACCATGTCGCACTCAACAACTTGCTTGATTTTTAAAATATGTTCACGGAACACTTTAAATACCGCAGTATTTGACGTCACTAACGACACTTGCACATGCGCGACTAAGCTTTGATTAAGTTTGGCTTCGCTCAACTTGGCAAAGTAACCTTCGATATAACCTTCTTGTTCAAGCCGTTTTACTCGATCAAGACACGGGCTGGGACTTAAGTTAACCTGCTTTGCGAGGTTAACATTAGAAATTCTGCCGTTTTTTTGCAGAACGTCTAAAATTGCTAAATCGATACGATCGAGCATGCGTAATCTATTCGGACTTGTCATAACAGAATTTTATGCGGATAAGTTTAAAGTATGCCCTGTAAATTATCGTAAAACGCTAAATTTAACCAGCATATTCTGCTGGATTTTAATTAGAATGCACGCATTACGTACATAAAAATCGGGCAGCGAAATTTTTTAGCTGCAAGACTCCATACACCAGAGGGTTGCTTATGTTATTTGACGGCGATTTGACAACAACGTGTCCAATCAGACAAAAAATCCGTGACTTTTATCGCATTGACGAAAATGCTGTAATTGATCATATTTTACCGCTTGCTGAAGTAGGCGTAAAAGCTCGCAGCCGTGCTTGGGAACGTGCTCGCCAGATAGTTCACACTATTCGTCGCGATCAAGATGGTCAAAGCGGTGTTGATGCGCTACTTAATGAGTTCTCACTCTCTAGTGAAGAAGGTGTGGTATTGATGTGCTTAGCTGAAGCATTGCTTCGCGTGCCAGATAAAGCCACTCAAGACACGCTAATTCGCGATAAGTTAGCCAAAGGCGACTGGAGCTCTCACTTAGGCAGCAGCGACTCACTATTCGTTAATGCGTCATCTTGGGGTCTATTAGTGACCGGTAAAATGGTTAACTACACTGATAAAACCAAAGAACAGCAGTTTGGTGTACTGAAAAAAACCATTGGTCGTTTAGGCGAGCCGGTTATTCGTAAGTCAGTAAACTTTGCCATGAAGATCATGGGTAAGCAGTTTGTTATGGGTCGTACAATTAACGAAGCCATCGAACGCGCAGCAGAAAAAGAGCAAAAAGGCTATGTATATTCATACGATATGCTTGGCGAAGGCGCTCGCACCATGAAAGATGCACAGCGTTACTTTAATAGCTATATGAATGCGATTCATGCTATTGGTAAAGCGGCAAATGGCCGTGGCCCAATTAAGAGCCCTGGTATTTCAGTGAAACTGTCTGCGATCCATCCTCGTTATGAGTTCACTCATAAAGAACGTGTCATGAACGAAATTGTGCCTAAGCTTAAAGAGCTGGCCATGGCAGCTAAAAGCTACGATATTGGCTTTACTGTTGATGCTGAAGAAGCTGATCGCCTTGATATTTCACTTGATGTAATCGAAGCAGTATTTAGTGATGATGACCTAGCTGGTTGGCATGGTTTTGGTTTAGCTGTGCAAGCGTATCAAAAACGCGCAATTTTTGTGATTGAATGGTTAACTGAGCTTGCCAGCCGTGTTGGTCGTAAAATGATGGTGCGTTTAGTTAAAGGTGCCTACTGGGATACCGAAATCAAAACCACACAACAAGATGGTTTAGAGCACTTCCCAGTATTTACTCGTAAGGCAACAACCGACGTATCTTACAAAGCATGTGCTATCAAAATGCTAGAAGCACGTGATGTACTTTATCCACAGTTTGCAACCCACAATGCCTACACTGCGGCAACAATTTTAGAAGTTGCTAAAGGTGATAACCAAGGTTTTGAATTCCAACGCCTGCACGGTATGGGTGAATCATTATTCGACCAAATCGTAACTGAAGAAAAAATTCAGTGTCGTGTTTATGCCCCTGTAGGTCAGCACGAAGATTTATTGGCTTATTTAGTGCGTCGTTTACTTGAAAACGGTGCTAACTCATCGTTTGTTAACGCCATTGTTGATACCACTAAACCTGTTGAATCGTTATTACCGGATCCGGTAGAAACACTGCAAGGTTTGCGTAACAAGTACAACACGCAAATTAAGATGCCAATTGATTTATACGGCGCTGAACGTGCTAACTCAAAAGGTATGGATTTAACCGATATCAATGTGATCACGCCATTCAAGGAAAATCTTGATAACTGGTTTGCAGAGCACCGTATTAGTGAAAGCGATATTCCTGAAGGTTCAATTGCAGTTAAAAACCCTGCCAATCATCAAGAGATTATCGGTCATATCAAGCTACAAAATAGCGATGATATGCTCACTCTACTAAGCAATGCAGAAACCGCCTTTGAGTCGTGGTCACAAACGCCAGTTAAAGAGCGCGCAAACCTATTACGCCGCATTGCTGATATTCTAGAACGTCATCACGACGAACTTGTGGCTATCTGTATCAAAGAAGCCGGCAAAGTAGCACAAGATGGTATTGACGAAGTACGTGAAGCGGTTGATTTTTGTCGCTACTACGCTGCTCGCGCCGAAGAGCTAAGTGAAGATGAGCGTTTTGAAGCCCGTGGTGTGATTTTATGTATCAGCCCATGGAACTTCCCACTAGCAATCTTCTTAGGTCAAGTTGCTGCAGCAATCGTAACTGGTAACACTGTTATTGCAAAGCCAGCTGAACAAACTAGCTATATTGCACTGCGTACTATTGAGCTTATGTTATCTGTTGGTTTACCAGAGCATGTGGTACAGCCTGTTATCGCACGTGGTAGTGAAGTAGGAAAAACCATTGTTCCTGATGAACGCATTCAAGCGGTTATGTTCACAGGCTCTACTGAGACCGGTACCATCATTTCTCAAACACTTGCTGCACGTAATGATCTTCAAGTACCGTTGATTGCCGAAACAGGCGGTCAGAACTGTATGATCGTAGATTCAACAGCACTGCCAGAGCAAGTCGTTGACGATGTGATCAGCTCTGGTTTCCAAAGTGCTGGTCAACGTTGTTCTGCACTGCGTGTATTGTTCATTCAAGAAGATATCGCAGATAGCGTAATTGAAATGATCAAAGGCGCGTTAAAAGAGCTACACATTGGCGATCCATCATTACTATCAACCGATATCGGCCCTGTAATTGATGAAAAAGCCTTGAAGAACTTAAACGAACACGTTGAGTACTTAAAAGGCAACGCAACACTGCATTATGAGTGTGATATTCCAGATAACAGCGAAAACGGAGCGTATTTCTTTGCGCCACGTTTATATGAAATCAAAGATCTATCTGTACTGAAACGTGAAGTATTTGGCCCATGTGTACATATCATTCGCTTTAAAGGCACAGAACTTGATAACGTGATTGACCAAATAAATAACACTGGGTTTGGTTTAACCATGGGTATCCATTCACGCATCGAAGAGCGTTGTGAATACTTAGCAAAAATGTCGCGTGCCGGGAACGTCTACGTTAACCGTAATATGATTGGCGCGATTGTTGGCGTACAACCGTTTGGTGGTCGTGGTTTATCTGGCACCGGACCTAAAGCAGGTGGCCCTAACTACTTAACTCGTTTAGTTAAAGAAAAAGCATCGCCTGAAAACGTGCAAATGACTAACTTGACGCCAGACGAGCTTGACACTCACCACTATTCAGGTGCTGCTGAGCAAGTCGAGAAGTTAATGGCAAACTCAATGCGCGATGAAAAAATTTGGCGCGCAACCCCACTGAACGATCGTGTTTCAGCGGTACGTCAGTTATTAGCTAAAGTTGCCACAGTCGATATTATTGACGAGTTAGCCGACGATTTAGCATTAACACTTGCCGATGCACGTGCCCAACTTAATCGCCTTGAAAAGCACATGCGTAAGTTTACTACTTTGCCGGGGCCAACAGGTGAATCAAACACCCTTCACCTTGAAGCGCGTGGCTGTGTTGTATGTTATGCCGATAAGAGTACCTCGTTTAACTTCTGGGCTATTTCGATCATCACCGCACTTGCTGCAGGTAATACCGTGATCACCGTAGCGTCGGAGTTATTCTATGACGAAGCGGTGGCCTTTAAAGATAAGTTTATCTCAACAGGTATTGCTGAAGGGGTATTCCAAGTAGCTAGACCGAATCAGTTACAAGCTATTTTGGCGCACCCTCATTTAGCAGGTGCTGTTGTTGCATCGCGCTCATCACGCTTAGGCTACTTCAGTCAACAGCTAGCGCAACGTAAAGGAGCAATCTTGCCAGTGATCAGTGCTGAGTACTACGACACGCTAATCAAGCGCTTATTAACAGAAAAGACCATTAGTATTGATACAACTGCTTCAGGCGGTAATACATCACTAATGACTTTAGTTGAAGATGACGAGTAGAGTTTAATAGATATTAACAAAGGGCGCTAATTAGCGCCCTTTTTACTACTTATCCAGTAAGAATTTTGCTAACTTTGTAGTATGTTATTTATTATGAAGTAAACACATTGAAAATTATCCCAATCGTTCAGCTTATACCAGGTATGTTTGTGCATAGCGTAACTAAACAAACGGGTAAAATTAAAATCAAAAACCAAGGTTGGGTAAAAACGCAAGCAGGCGTGCAGCAACTTATAAAAGCCGGTATCTTAGAAGTTGAAATTGATCCTGATAAAACCATCGTTGAACTCAGTCCTACTGCCACAACAAACGATATAAAGGTTGAACCGCCAAAACAACGTGATCCTTGGTCTACAACACACAGTGTTGAGCAAGAGATGGACAAAGCATTTAAGCTCTACAGCGAAGCAAAACAACTGCAAAGCAAAGCATTTACCGATATAAAAGCCGGTAACACTATAGATATTACCCCCTTTAAAGAATTAGCTAGCGGCTTTATTGATTCGGTATTTCGTAATCAAGATGCCCTAGCATGCATCACCCGTATGCGTGAAAAAGACGCCTACCTACTAGAACACTCGATCAACGTCTCGATCTTAATCAGTATTTTTGCCAAACACTTAGGTTTTGAACGAGCGCTTATTGAAGAACTTGCCACCGGTGCGCTGTTACATGATATTGGTAAAATTCAGATACCGGATGACATTCTTAATAAGCCGGGTAAGTTAACCGATCAAGAATATAAAGTGATTCAGGATCATGCGCGCTTTAGTAAAGAAATTTTAGAACTGGCGGGCCTTAAAGGCATTGCTGTCGATATTGCAGGCTTTCATCATGAGCGACTAGATGGCACGGGTTACCCGTTTGGCAAGCGAGCTGATGAAATAAGCCAGTACGTGCGTATGGCATCGATTGTTGATGTCTATGACGCACTTACCGCAGAGCGTGTTTATAAGGCCGGCATGGAGCCAATCAAGGCCTTTAAAATACTCAAAGACGGTTGTCCAGATAGCTTTGATGGCGAGTTACTGACTAAATTTATTCAGTGTATTGGCGTTCATCCAGTTGGCACGTTAGTTAAACTGTCGAGTCAAAAAGTCGGCCTAGTGACCAAAAGCAACCCTAGCAGCCCTCTTAAACCTCAAGTGAAAACTTTTTACAATGCAAAACACGCTCACTACACACAAGTTCAAGATATAGATCTGGCGCACAACCGAACTCAAGATTCGTTAGAATCCGCCATTAAACCAGCGGATTTCAACATTGATTTAATTAGATTTTTCAAAAATTCAATTTTGCCGTAATAATCGCCGAAAACGAAATTGGCCTGCGCGAAGTAGCTATCTAATCTTCACTCGGGCCAATCTTGCAGCGCTTTTAAGCTAAATTCATAATCATCAAAGCTCAGCACCGTTTGCTCTGGAGTGATCTCTAATACTCTTAAGTCCCCAATGCTATCCCCCTCATACAACTCCCGATTATTGAGCTTAACCCAACGTTTATCAGGTGATGATGAGTAAATATGCGCTTGGTATTTAATTTCTGGCATCAATGCCAACAAAGCATCAGGTAGTAACTCAATCGGCTCAGCATAAGATGAATTTTTAGTGCCTTGCGTTACTTGATGAGATTGGGTGCTTTGAGTATCTTCGATAGCGCGAGCAAAGGCATTTTTAAGCGCCGTTGGCACAGTTTCAAGTTCTTCATCGCTTACCGTTGCAACCGGCTTTGATTTCTCACTAGTCGGTTCGCCAAGAGGCTTCCCCAATACTTTGTATTTACTCATATCGATATTGCTAGCGCTATTGTTAATCATTGGCTGCATTTGCACTGCATTAGGATTATATTGCTGCTGAGGCGCTGCATATACTTGCTGATAACCATTAGGTGTTTGCACCAGTATTGGCTGACCTTGCGGATAAGCTGGTGCAGTATTTACTGGCACTTGCACCCACTGATATTGCCCTGTTGCTTGTTGGTATTGCTGAGGTTGAACAAATTGCGGCTGAGACATCGGCTGCGTGCTAGCAACTTGCGCTGGGCTAGTTTGTACTGGATTTGTTTGCACAGGTATCGATTGCTCAGGCTTCACTGTGGCAGGCACAGGTGTTTTGTCATTAGCAGGCTCCACTGATTGATCCTGAACACTCGTTACCATTTGTTCAGGGGTATTTAAATGATTTTTTTGTAACCATTTACCAATTGAAAACCCTGCCATCAAGGTCAGTAAAAAAGCAACCAACAAGCCAAGCGAAATCGCAATAAAACGATAACGCTGTAGTTCTTGCTGCTGTTTTAATTGCTCAGCGTTTCTGTCATGTGCTGACGCTTCATCATGTTGTTCTGATTGTTTTAAGGCATCTAATAAATACGACATATATGACCATTAATTAAAGAATGAACGACAAACCAATACCCAGACTGAGCACAGTTAAAAATGCCAACGGATAGAGCCAATTAAACGACGACTGCTGCTCTATGCTAATGGAACTTAATGCACTCGGCGGTAACGCTTCTTGTGCTGAGCGCATTACTATATCACTATCAATCATCGTTAGCTGCTTAGAAAAAGCTCCCATTAAACAGCGTTCACATAATAAATTTACTAAACGCGGAATACCTGCAGTAACTAAGTGAATCGTTTTTAACGCATCATTTGAGAATAGTCCCCGATCACAACCTGCAACATACAAACGATGTTTAACGTAAGCAAAAGTTTGTCCTTCAGTTAACGGTAGTAAATGATAACGAGCAGTGATCCGCTGCGCTAACTGACGCAACTCATTACGCTTTAATAAAGCCTGTAATTCTGGCTGACCAACCAATACTATTTGTAGTAATTTTTTATGGTTTGTTTCTATGTTAGTTAATAAACGAAGCTGTTCTAGCACGTCAGGGGCTAAAAGCTGAGCTTCATCAATAATCAAAATAGTGTGGCCACCAGCTTGATGATTCGCTTCAAGATGCTTTTTAATTGCATCAGTTAAGGTTTTTAACGTCGCATTTTGCTCGTCATAAACAATATGAAATTCATCGCAAATACTCGCTAACAGTTCCAATTGTGACAGTGCTGGATTATGGATTAACGCCACTTGCGTGTTTTCAGGTAACTGCTCTTGCAAACTGCGGGTTAAGGTCGTTTTCCCTGTTCCCACCTCACCGGTTAACAATACAAACCCACCGGCTTCACCTAAGCCATAAGTTAAATGCGCCAACGCTTCTTTATGGCGTTCGCTTAAAAATAAGTACTGTGGATTTGGCGCGATTGAAAACGGTTTCTCTGACAAGCCAAAATAGCTTAAATACACCCTAAATTTCCTTACTGATTAAATCACGGCCTATAATGGCAAAAAAACAGCGTAAGTGAAAACCTTGTTAGCGTTTTATTAGCTAAATAACGTAAAATAGTTTGCACAGTTAATATTCAGGGGAAATTATGCAAGTTTATTTGGTCGGTGGAGCAGTTCGTGATGAGCTATTAGGGCGAATCATCAAAGAACGCGATTATGTGGTGGTCGGTGCAACTCCTGAGCAACTGATCAAACAAGGCTATCAACAAGTTGGTAAAGACTTTCCCGTTTTTTTACACCCAAAAACTAAAGAAGAATACGCACTAGCTCGTACCGAGCGAAAACAAGGCCAAGGTTACACGGGCTTTGTCTGCGAGTTTTCAGCAGATGTTACCTTAGAAGACGACTTACGCCGCCGCGATTTAACCGTTAACGCTATTGCAAAAGCACAAGATGGCAACTTAATTGACCCTTATGGCGGCAAGCAAGATTTAGACAACCGCATTTTGCGCCATGTATCTGAGGCATTTAGCGAAGATCCACTACGTATATTACGCGTTGCCCGTTTTGCAGCTCGTTATCATTATCTTGGTTTTACGATTGCCGAAGAAACCCAGCAATTGCTAACACAGATGATCAACCAAGGTGAGTTACAAACACTCACCGCAGAACGGATTTGGCTAGAATGTGAAAAATCATTAACGGATGGCGCATTTGCTGAGTTTTTGAATATTTTAGCGCAGTTAGGCGCGCTTAGTGCAATCAGCCCTGCCTTAGCAGGTAACTGGAGCGATGAGTTATATCAACAACTAAAAAACCGTTACGCTTACGCACAAAGCCAAAATATAACCGATCAGGCATTATTGTTTGCACAAGCCACTGCATCATTGACGCAAGAAGAGATTAAAATTCTCAGTCAAACTATTCGTTTACCAAATGACGTACGCGATTTGGCATTACAACTTAATGCCCACCAAGCAACCTTAAGTAGCCAAACAATCACCGCACAGCAACTACTCCGTTGCTGCAATCAACTCGATTTATGGCGCCGCCCTGAACGGTTCGAGGCAGTTCTTAAAGCCGTTGAGATTAACCAAGCAGCATCACTGGCTAATCAAAAATTATTAACAGCAACCAAAGCAGCTAAAGCAATTAACCCGCAGCAATTTATTACGCAAAGCATTAAGGGCGCAGCAATAAAAACCGCGCTAGAACAAGCGCGGTTAGAGATATTGCAGCAGTATTTCAATTAACTAAGCTAGCTACTTTTCATAACGTACTAGACGTAGGTACACAAATGAGGTTTTATCGTGCAAACTGTTAAGGCCTCTGTCAAAGGTGTATACCCAAGCTGAAGTTTTATCGGCAATACCTGAAGTATTTGTCCAATAGTTTTCACTTTTATTACCTAAAAATACAGACTGATTAATACTTGGGGTAACACAGCTGTGCTCTAAAATACTAGCAAGCTCTTTATTATTAGGTACTTGCCAATCTGTATATGCACCTGTTCGGTCATTCACTGCGGCTCTTAGCGCCTCTTGCCAATTTACTTTTACAGCACTATTAATACAGCTGTTGGTGGCAACATCATAACCTTGTCCATAACTACAGGTTTGCCACATTAGCCCGGTTACACTGTCGCTAACGGTGCCATCAACACTAACTGTAAAACGGGTTGCGGGTGTTGTTTCGGTCACACCAGTGTAGCAAGTCTGCACAGCCATCACGGCAGGACTAAGTAGCAGTAAGCCAACTAATAATGATTTCATTGCGATGCTCCTGCAGTTCTAACCAAGCGCACAAAGGCGGTATTACCTTTTGGATAAGCCAGATCATTGCCGTTACTCATATCAAAAACATACGCTTGCGATAAACTGGTACCATCGGCCGAAGTTTGTGAGGTCCAATAAATTAGTCCATCCTCTAATAAGTTGCTATTAGGCGTATTAGGAAAATAATTCTCATCAAGTAATATTGATTGTCCATGCTTGCCATAATTAAGTAGCGTTAATAACTCTGTGTAAGTAGGCACTCGCCAGTTGGTACCACCACAATAATCGAGTGTATTGACGGCATTAATATACACCTGCAAATTACAGTTACTACTACTTGGGCAAGTACTATTCGGTGTCCCTTGTACACTCCCCGTTTGTACGCCATCGCCACTATTTAAATACCATGTGTAGTGATTTTGACCTTCACGCAACGCCGTATTTGGCAAAGTGCCTGTATTAGGGCTTTTTACTTCCCAAATCAAACCCGTTACGTTATCGCGAATACAACTAAAGTTGCTTGCAGAATCACTCAGTTCATCTGCGAACTCATTTAATTTAGTAAAATCAAAAGCCAATTCACCTTTACCGACTTTTTCTATATGTGTAGTTGCGACGCTGTCACGACCCAAAACAGCATCTTGGCGAGGAAAGTCAGGGCTCGTACAGGCTATTTCTTGGGTGTTGTTGTAACATTTATCCATACCGGTATCATTGAGCAAACCAAGCGGTTTTGATTTAACCACGATATTGACGGTGTCTGTATCTGTGCGCCCTTTGCTATCAGTCACGGTTACTTCAAAGGTATGCGTGTTAACCGCTTCGGTCGCTGGTGCAGTAAAAGAGGTAATGCATTGTTGCTGATTATCAAGTATTGCATTGCCAGATATTTGTTGCCAATAGCATTTAAAGGTGTCTGTTACTGTTTCTGAACCTGTAGCATCTAAGGTCACTTTTTCCAGCTCAATAGCACTCTGATCAATACCAGCATTGGCAATAATCACATCGCTGGTTTTATTTAAGGTATGTGAATATTGCGTGCTTGCTTCTCCCCCCTCATCATCGACAACTGTTAACAGCCAAGTGATCTGCGTGTTGGTATCAAGTAACGGATGAGTGAAACTAATTGTTGCATTACTATTACTATCTACAGCAAGCGTTGGTCCTGCAATTTGTTGCCAGTTATAGCTATTAATTTGGCCATTTTCATCCGGATCAACTGAGCTGGCACCACTTAAGGTAATTGTATCTTTATAATCAGAAGGCAGTGTTTCGGGTGAAGTTTGAGTAACAATAACCTGAGGAAGCTGATTATTTGACTCAATTTCGATCAGTAAGTCATCACTTACTAATTGACCATCTGTGGTTTGATAACTAACACGCAATAATAATTCGCTGTTTGCTTTAATATCGGGGGCGGTAATTGTTTGTAGTGCACCATCAAGGGGGAAACTGTCAATAATTGGTCCACTTACTCGCTGCCACGTAAAAGTACCATCAACAGGCGAACCTTTGGCTTCAATAGTAAATTCACTTTTTTCAATAATGCGCTGATCATCGCCAGCAAAAACGGATGCTGCAACCACGGGATTATCGTTGCCGCCTCCGCCGCCACCGCATGCTGTCAATACAGCTAATAACGGTAAAACTATCAAGGGGGATTTCATGCACTGATTCCTCATTTAAAACTGAAATTACATAGCCTTAATGTTAATAGCCACGCCAATCAATAAATTAAGCAACAACAATGCCAGATACAAAAGAGAGGATGTTATAAATAGCTATCTTGGTGAATACGGACAAATAACTTTGTGCCTATTTTACTATAATCTATCTTATACTCACGGCCATCTAACGCCTGAATAAACAGTAAACGCTTCTCTTCACCAAATACGTCTACACTGCCAACATAGACCATTTCTAAATAGCGTTCTTTAGCTTCACGACGGTTTTTTGGCAACTCTTCTTTGAATGGTTCTAAACCATGTTGAGTTACCTTTATTTTTGGGTGCACTTCAGAATTCACGATCACTAAATCGAGTTTTTTATCTTTATGGATTATGGTATTTCTGCCACTTTTAATAAAAGATCTATCTTGACTCATCGCTTCATCCTACTAACTAACGCCTATTTTCAGGCGTCTTACTCTCTAATTGAGATTCAATAAATACTACTGGGTTATTCCGCCATGCATTTAAGCTGTGGCTAAAATCCCAAATACTTCTATCCAATACACTTGCTGGTAACAGTAAGTCATATCCTGTTAATTGTCGTAGATGTCGCATTCTATTAGCAAACATGGCTATAAGGCCATTAAAACTGCGACCATTCACAGAAGTGTAATGATTATCCTCAACTGACCATTCTGATGGGCAATTGCCATTTTTGCAATGTTTTTGAATTACTTGCATAAATAAATGTCGTTGTTCGATCAATAATTTACCTGCAATTCTTGGTCCTAGTTGTAATAAAAATTCATCGGTGTCGTTAAGTTTGATACCTACAGCATTTAACTCAAGTTGCTCAAGTTCTTGTTCTACTTTAGGAATACCACTGTAATTTAGATTTTCTTGCTTAACACACCAGCAGCCATACTTATGCTGGTAAGTAAGCTCCTTTTCTGTAATAACTAAACTGTAAAATGGCTCTTGGGTTTTTAAAAACCCAACAAAAATGGCAGCCAAACATAAACTCACCAAGAAAATTTCGAAAATGCTAATTTCGTCGGGCCGCAGTAAATTAACTAGCATTATAAATAAAAGCCCAACCGCACCGACAGTGAGAGTTTCAATACCATTGCGCGCACCTTGCGCACGCAATTTCAAAACAGCGTTTTTGCGTTTAACCATAACGATAAAAAACAATATAAAAAGCGTACATAATTATAGCCCAAATTATCAATTTACGTATTTTCATACAACGCGGACATTTGCTCGTTAACTTCATAACTCTCTCACACACAAACATAAAATGGGAACAAAATGAAAAACAACTGAACTTTTACGCCTAACCGACAGATTTATGAGATACGCGGCCGCCAATTCACGCTGTAATTTTGTACACTAGAGGCAATTAATTCTCCGGTATTTTTAACAATGTATGCAAAGCAATCTGGCAAAGCGCTCTTTCCATTTATTATTACTCTACTTTTGGGGCTATGTGTTTATCTTTATTTACCAAGCAGCCAAGGTGAGCAATCTGACTTCACAGTTAATGCAACGCAAGTAACCGCTCACACTGTTGCAAGTGAAGAAAATGCTGTCCTCATTGAGGCTATCGGCAGTGCCCGCGCTAATCAAGCAATTTATATACAAAGCGCACAAAATGATTACGTAACTGACATTTATTTCAAAGACGGTGATTTAGTCAGTAAAGGTCAAAAGCTCGTACAATTGCAATCGCAGCAAGAAGAGCTCACTGTTAAAGAGCTGGCAATCAACTTACGCGAAGAAAAACGTCAACTTGAACGCTTAACAGAGCTTTCTCGCTCACAAGCAACTGCAAAGTCATTACTCGAAGAGCAACTTTCTCGCGTTGATGCAACCGAAGCTCAGCTTGAAAACGCCAAAACAAAATTATCTGAAATGACTATTATCGCGCCTTTTTCAGGTATTTTAGGTAAGCGTCAGATCTCAGTAGGTGCGTATGTAAATAACAGCACAATTATTACAAGCTTAGATGATATAAGCATTATTAAAGTCGATTTTAAAGTCCCAGAAAAATACCTTGCGCAATTAAACGTTGGCATGAAAGTAATGACCCAAAATGATGCTTACCCTGAAAAAACCTTCACCGGTAAAGTAACGCACGTTAGTGCTCGGATTGATTCAATCACCCGCAGTGTTGAAGTCACAGCAAGCTTCGCGAATAAAAGTGGTTTATTACGCCCTGGCATGTTGCTCAAGACCGCGTTACAACTTAGCTCGAATCAAGCGATGATGGTGCCAGAGAAAGCGGTGATCCCACAACAAGATAAACATTATGTTTTTCAAATTGAAGACGGAATAGCCACTAAAGTAGAGGTTCACGTTGCAGGTCGTCACAATGGTTGGGTTGCCATTGATGAAGGTATTAGTAATGGGCAACAAATTGTTACTGAAGGAATTATTAAAATTCGCTCAGGCAGCAAAGTTACTGTGAAGGGGTAAACTGTGAAAATTACTGATACCAGTGTCAAACGTCCCGTTTTTGCAATTGTAATTAACCTACTGTTACTAACCTTTGGCTTAGTGGCTTTTTCGATGTTACCGCTGCGCGAATATCCTGATATTGAATCACCCATAGTCAGTGTAAGCACTGAATATACGGGAGCGTCAGCCGAGATCATTGAAACAAAAATTACCCAAGTGCTGGAAAACCGTATTTCCGGTATTGAAGGCATTAAAAGCATTAATTCATCAAGTAGAAATGGCCGCTCAAATATTACCATTGAGTTTAATATCAGCCGTGATATTGATGCCGCATCAAACGATGTCCGTGAACGTGTAGCGCGCGCACTTGATAGTCTACCTGAGCAAGTACGCCCGCCAGAAGTATCTAAATCTAACAGTGATGAAAGCCCTATTGCATGGTTTTTACTCAATAGCGACACAATGGATTCATTGCAACTGTCTGATTATGCACAGCGCTTTATTGTCGACCGTTTAGCTGTGGTAGATGGTGTTTCCAATGTACGTGTTGGTGGTGAACGTAAATATGCCATGAAAATTTGGCTCAACCGCCAAGCAATGGCTGCTCGTGGCATAACCAGTAGTGACATAGAAAACACCCTACGAACTGAAAATGTTGAGCTACCTGCAGGTGAGATAGAATCTATCGACCGTGACTTTACAGTTCGAACAGCGCGTAGTTACAAAGAGCAGCGTGATTTTCAAAACCTAGTAATTAAACGTGGCGACGATGGTTACTTAGTTCGTCTTGGTGAAGTCGCTGATGTAAAATTAGAAGCCGCTGACGATGAAAGCTTATTCCGAGGTAATGGCCGCAATATGGTTGGCCTTGGTATTGTTAAACAAGCTAAAGCGAATACACTTACCGTGGTTGATAATGCCCGTGCTGAACTTGAAAAAATCAAACGCAACCTGCCAGAAGGCACCACTATTCAAGACAGCTACGACTCGTCAATATTCATTAAAGAATCAATTAACGAGGTTTACAGAACCTTGGCTATTTCTATGGCCTTGGTGGTATTAATTATCTTCTTATTTTTAGGGAACATTCGCGCCACCTTGATCCCAGCGGTAACAGTCCCAGTTGCGCTGGTCGGTAGCTTTATGTTCTTATTGGCGATGGGTTACTCAATTAACTTATTGACACTACTGGCGCTGGTGCTAGCAATTGGCTTGGTTGTTGATGACGCGATTGTAATGCTAGAAAACATTCACCGGCGTATCGAACTGGGCGAACCTGCCCTACTAGCCGCTTATCGTGGCGCCCGTGAGGTTGGCTTTGCAATTATTGCCACCACCTTAGTGCTGATCTCGGTGTTTGTCCCCTTGGTATTTATGGATGGCCGTATCGGCGCATTATTTACCGAGTTTGCGATGGCCGTCAGCGCCGCGGTATTCTTCTCAAGCATTACCGCATTAACACTCTCGCCAGCGTTGTGTTCATTAGTACTTAAACCATCCTCAAAAGAGAGTAAATTCAGCCAATGGATGGACCGTATCTTTAGTAAGATTGAGCAAAGTTATAAAAACTCTTTACGCTCAAATATGACGCGTTCAGGTGGTTTAACAATCACCCTACTGCTGGCTGGTTTTGTTAGTTATTTACTGTTCCAACAAATTCCTTCAGAACTTACGCCAAAAGAAGACCGTGGTACTTTCTTTATCATGATGAGTGGCCCTGAAGGGGCAAGTTATGAAAATAACGCCGCCAACATGGCAAAAATTGAAGAACGTTTAATGCCTTATTCCGAAGCGGGCGAACTAAGTCGAGTGCTGGTACGCGTTCCTGGCTGGGGTGGCAGCGGTGGTGTGGCAATTGTTGGTATGGCAGACTGGGATGAACGTAAACGTTCAACTTGGGAAGTAATGGATGAGATCAGTGCAAAAATGACTGAAGTCACCGATGTGCGCGCGTTTGCTATTATGCGCCGTGGTATTGGTGGCGGTGGCTCATCACGGCCCATTGAGTTTGTCCTGCAAGGTAATGATTATGCACAATTAGCTGATTGGCGAGACCGGATCATTGAACGTGCAGAGAAAAACCCAGGACTGGTGCGTATTGACCATGACTACAAAGAAACCTTCCCGCAGTTTTTGATCAGTATCGATAAAAACAAAGCGGCGGATTTAGGGATTTCAGTTTCGGATGTTGGCCGCACCCTTGAAACCATGTTAGGCCAACGCCGTGTTACCACCTTTATTGACCGTGGTGAAGAGTACGATGTGATCTTAAAAGGCACTAAAGCTGACTTTGCTGATCCTACCGATATATCAAATATTTACTTAAAATCACGCAGTGATGAACTGGTTCCTCTAGATAGCTTAATTAGCTTAAAAGAAGAAGCCACTGCATCAAGGCTAAATCGTTACAACCGAATGCGTGCTATTACTTTGAGCGCTAACCTCGCCGATGGTTATACCCTTGAAGAAGCGCTTAACTTTTTAAATAAAGTGGCAATGGAAGAAAACGAAATTGATGGCGCCATTGATTATAAAGGTGAATCGCAATTATATTATGAAGGTGCCTCAGCGATGACGTATGTTTTCATTCTAGCGCTTACTGTTACCTTCTTAGTTTTAGCCGCTCAGTTTGAAAGCTTTATGCACCCCTTTGTGATCATGCTCACTGTGCCACTGGGTTTGATGGGCGCAATGTTTGGTTTATGGGTTGCAGGACTAACCATAAACATTTACAGCCAAATAGGCATTGTAATGCTGATTGGTCTTAGTGCTAAGAACGGTATATTGATTGTCGAATTTACCAATCAATTGCGCGATAAAGGCGTAGAGTTTAGTGAAGCTATTTTACAAGCAGCAACCCAAAGATTGCGACCAATTATTATGACCTCTTTGACTACGGTAATGAGTGCGGTGCCACTAGTGCTAGCCTCAGGCCCTGGTGCAGAGAGCCGTATGGTAATTGGTGTAGTGGTGTTTACTGGTGTTATTGTCGCAACCATACTTACGCTATTTGTTGTTCCTGCGGCGTACTATGCGCTGGCTCGCAATACTCAGTCTCCTGAGTTTTTACAACAAAAGCTCAACCAACAAGAAGCTGAAAGGCCGCTAAAAGAGCTTTAATCTCATCGTAGCGTTGCAAACCCATAGCAACGCTACTTTTCACTTCAACACACTTCCCTGCCGTAATTAAATGAAATAATAAACCTCCTTGCTCGTTCTTCTGTTACGCTAGATAATCCGTGTAATTTAACAGCTTTAAGGAACAACTAAATGAGTATAACAAATGAAACTGCAACATTTGGTGGTGGCTGCTTTTGGTGTATTGATGCCGCGTTTAGGCGCGTGAAAGGCGTTTTACAAGTAAGCTCTGGCTATACTGGCGGCGAAACAACTGAGCCTACGTATAAACAAATTTGCACTGGCCTCACCGGCCACGCAGAGGTTGTACAGATTAAGTTTGACAGTAGCCAGATAAGCTATGAGACCTTACTGGCGATGTTTTTTACCCTGCATGATGCCACTCAGCTAAACCGCCAAGGTAATGATATAGGCACCCAATATCGAAGTGTGATTTATTATCATGATAGCGAGCAGCAAGCGCAAACTAATCAATATATTGCAAAATTACAAAGCCAAATACGCGAAGATATCGTCACTGAAGTTAGCCCTGCAACCACTTACTACCCAGCAGAGCAGTATCACCAAGACTACTACAACGAAAACCCTGAGCAACGCTATTGCAGTTTATTGATAGCACCTAAGCTGAAAAAGTTTGAGAAAGACTATAAACAGTTTTTAGTAAACTAAGCAAAGTGCTAAATAAGCATTTTCATCTGAATATAAAAAAGCCCGACAAACAAAAGTGTCGGGCTTTTTTATTTAAGCTAGAACGAGATCAGAGCTGGTAACTTACGCCAACAAAGAAGCGACGGTCAACTGTATTGTAGTAAAACACTTCGCCAGTTGCATAATCCATACTTGAGTCAACCGCGTTGTATTGCTTATCAAATAAGTTTTCAACACGAGCAGAAAATGAAAGCGCACTGTTAAATTGATAATTTGCAGTTAAGTTCCATAACGTATAAGAACTAAGCTCTGTTACTTTACCTTGACGATCACTACGGTACTGCATATCAAAACCGGCATCAAAATCGCCCCACTGCTTCGCAACAGACCAGTTCACAGTACGTGGTGAAACATAAGTTTGTGCTACACCCGTTTCGGTATTTTCAGCATTTAAATAAGTAAAATTAAACTGATTATCAAAACCAAGTACTGTTTTGGCCAAGCTAAACTCAACACCCTCATGGCGTGCTTCATTTATATTTTCTGGCTGCCATTTACCAGCTGCATTAGGTGCCCATGCAATTAGGTTTTCAATATTATTTCTGAATATTGATATATCAAGCTTTGCCTGAGAAAAGTCTAAACTCAAACCTAACTCTTGGTTAGTTGATGTCTCTGGTGCTAAATTTGGATTACCTGGAGATAAAGGGTCAGGAAAATAAAGATCATTAAATGTTGGCGCTTTAAAGCCCGTGCTTTGGCTCAATCGAAGTGTTGCACGCTTATTTAAGTGATAACCAACAGCTGCGGCGTAAGTTGTTTCATTACCAAACTGCTCATCATCATCTAAACGCAATGCTAAATTTGCAATGAATTTATTATCATCAAAATAGCCCCCAAGAAATGCAGCTTTAGCTACTTTGCTATCCGCTAGATAAGCCTTACCATTAGTAAATATTTCATCTTTATACCAATTAAGCCCGCCATTAACGGTTAAAACTTGGCTTGCATTATAACTGCCGTGGTAATCAAATTGTTTACGTTTTGTTTTATAACTATTAGTAATAATCGCACCAGTGTAATCATAGCCTTTGTTGTCAGAATCGTCGGTTGCAATAGCAACATTAATTGAGTGCTTATGATCGGTAAAGGATTTATCCCAATCCAGCCCTAGCTGATAATTTTCAAATTCATTATTTTCTACGATACTATCAATAGGCGAGAAAGCATTGTCGTATTGTGCATTACCTTCACTGTATTGACCCAGCGCTTTAAGCTCACCTAACAGCTCATCTGCATAGCGAATATTAAATCCTAAATTTTTGTTCTCATAACCATCTTCATCCGATGCTACGCCTTGCAATACGTCAAAGCCATCCGTTTTTTCAAACCCAGCATTAAACGACGCTTTAACAGCATCAACTACCGTTGTACCTGCGACTTGATAATTTTGATAAGCATCAGTACCAAATGTTGCATCTAGGCTGACGGATTCCTTTGTACGAGTAATAATATTGATCACACCAGCGAGCGCGTCAGACCCATAAACTGCAGCACGAGAGCCTTTAACAATTTCAATGCGCTCTATTGAATTAAGAGGAATATTACTAATTGATTTATAACCAAGGGTTGCAGAGCCCGTACGTACGCCATCAATCAAAATAAGTGTATGTCGCGAGCTTGAACCGCGAAGTGACACGCCAGAACTTTGCCCAAAGCCACCATTGGAATTTATTTGAAAACCAACTTGGGTTGCTAGTAAACTCGGTAAATCACGGACATTACTTGTTTCAATATCACTGCGCTCAATAACAGTTACACTGGCAAGTACATCAGTAATTGATTGTTCAAATTTATTAGCGGTTACCGTCAGGCGTTCTATTGATTGCTCTGCAGACACAGAAAAAGACAACGCAGCGGCAATTGCTACGCATAGAGTAGATTTGTTTAACATGATATCCCCTGACCCGCGCCCACCGCACAAGTGATAGTAAATTGACTTCAAGGCCGGTCTCCGGACTTAACATAACTTGCTAATAAATTTAGCTAAAAGTATGTATCACCGTTGCGGGGGCAGTGTTGGACTTCGTTTATATCCTATAAACGCCACCAACTTCCCGATTATCTTGCTTTACTTAATCAACAACCTTGAAAAGTAACCACAAGCACCTTGAAAATAGGTCGCTATTGTGATTATTTTAAGCACAAAAGTCAATGGACGGCTATACATCTAAACACTCTAGGTTCTAGGAATAATCATAAGTTCTAAACTAAAAAAGCCAAACTACATTGCTGCAATTTGGCTTTTTCTAGCACCTAGAAACCTAGCTCCTAGCTTTCTAATCTCTAAAGTTTTTAAATTGAAATGGCTGCCCTAAATCGGCACTGCGCACTACTTGCATGGCTTCTTGTAGGTCATCACGCTTTTTACCCGTTACACGTACTTCTTCGCCTTGGATCGCGGCTTGTACTTTTACTTTAGAGTCTTTAATGGCTTTAACGACTTTTTTAGCCATATCTTTTTCGATACCTTGCTTTAGCGCAACATTACGGTAAACATTTTTTCCCGCACGTGAAATATCTTGCAGCTCTAAACTTGATACGTCCATACCGCGTTTTGATATTTTGCTCGCTAAAATATCAAACAACTGCATAACCTGTGAATCAGCTTCTGCTTTTAGTTTAATGGTTTTATCATTAAGCTCTATTGACGCATCAACGCCTCTAAAGTCAAAGCGAGTTTCAAGTTCACGGTTAGCGTTATCAACAGCATTTTTTGCTTCGTTCATTTCGACTTCCGAAACAATGTCAAATGAAGGCATAAGTCTCTCCTAACAAGATATTTTTAATTCAAATTTATATTGTCGATAATTATACTATATAAATTTTATAAATCTTTACACTTTTCTATGCTTTGTTCAGGTGCGATACGAAATTTGTTTGATATACTGCGGTTCTATTTTTAAACGATTTAGGATTTTTCGTGACTCGGCGTGTTTATCAAACTCTATTTTTAATCAGTATTCTGGTATTTACCTTTTTGTTTGCCCGCGATTTTAGGGGCGTTGGGGTATCGTCACTGCCTCATCTAGATAAGTTAGTGCATTTTATTATTTTCTTTGTTCTGGCAGCCGTCATGGTCAGAGCGTTCAAGCTACCTGTATTCGTTCACCTCGTGTTATTAGCATTTTATGGCATCGCTATTGAGCTAATGCAAAGCACAATCCCTTATCGTAGCGCATCTGTTGCTGATGTTGTTGCTGACTTTTCTGGGGCTGCTAGTTTCTTTTTGTTGTTCGGTATTTATTCTCGTTTTAAAAAGAATCAAAATGGCTAATATATTCGTCGTTGGCGATGGTGCCATTGGGCTGCTCTATAGCCATTATTTGAGTCAACAGCACAGGGTTACCCTACTTACCAAGCATGCTATTGACGAACCTCGTTTTTATCAACAAGCAAACGCGCCAAAACAAGCAATTAATTGCCAACTGACAAACCTGACTCAATTATCTGAGCACGGCCAAGTCGATGTTGTTATTTTTACTGTTAAAGCATATCAAGTTGCCACCGCATTTAGGCAACTAAAGCCTTTTTTAAGCGCTCAATGCCAATTGATTTTATCTCACAATGGCATGGGTAATGTAGATGAAATAAATAGCGAACTTACAAAACAACAAGGACTATATTTTTTAACAACACGTTTAGCGGGCTACAAAGATGCACCTTTTAGTGTGTTGCATACTGGTATCGGGAGCAGCATTTTAGGTGATTGTAACCAGCAAGCAAAAACACAACTCGCTGAAGTTAAAAATCTACTAAACGCTATTCCTGAATTAACAACCACAAATAATATACAACAATTACGCTTTGAAAAATTACTCGTTAATATTGCTATTAATCCACTCAGTGCGCTGCACAATGTGAAAAATGGCGCACTGACTGCACCACAGTTTAGTGGCATAATTTTAAATATCTTAAACGAAGCGTGTACCGTAGCAAATAAACTAGGTATTAATGTGCGACTTGCTGAAGCATTAGCGAACGCCTATCAAGTGATGAGTGATACCAAAAACAATTACTCATCAATGCATCAAGATGTCGCCCATAATCGCATCACAGAAATTGACGCGATGTGCGGTTATATTTGCCAAAAAGGTAATCAACTAGGTATTAATACCCCTCACAATCAATCTTTACTCGATGCTATCAGACATAAAAAAAGCGCGATTTAACTCGCGCTTGTTATTAATAACTATCAACCTTACGGGCGATAAACTTTAACATTGGCAAAGCCATTTTCATGTAAAATAAGCGCCTGTAGCTGACTCATTACACCTTTAGTGCAATATAAGTAGTAGTCTTTGTCTTGCGGTAGGTCTGCAAATTTGGTCGCTAAGCGGAAAAATGGCAAATGCACAACTTCTATCCCATCAATTTCAAGCGGTGCTGCATCTTCTTCTTCCGGCGAGCGAATATCAACAACAACTGCATCAGCTGGTAAATCAGAAACTGACTCTGCCTCTTTTAGCTCTTGTTTAGCTTCGACGTCAATGTCACGAATATCCATAATACGTGCGTTTTCAATAACAGTATTGAGCACATCAAAATCAAACTTTTGCTCTTCAGCTTCTACTACGGCAATTTTAGCTTTAACTGTAGGCTTTTTAGAAATCACACCACAGTATTCCGGCATAGTTTCGGCCATTTCTGCGGTGCCGATTTTACGAGCGATGTTTATAATTTCTTGTTTGTCGTGTTGGATCAGCGGGCGTAATATAAGCGTTTCGGTAACACGGTCAATCACACTTAAGTTGGCTAATGTTTGACTTGAAACTTGGCCTAGACTCTCACCGGTAACAAGCGCTTGAATCCCCATTTTTTCAGCTATTTGGCTGCCTGCACGCATCATCATACGTTTGAGAACTACACCCATTTGACTGTTTTCAACATTTTCTAAAATTTCGGCAACAACGGGCTCAAAGTCAACACTGATAAATTTAACTTTATGGGTTGAGCTAAACTGCTTCCAGATATAGTAGCTGGCTTGTTTAACTCCAATCTCGTGCGCTGCACCACCTAAATTGAAGAACAAAAAGTGCGTACGAGCGCCTTTACGGATCATTTGATAACTAGCAACGCCCGAGTCAAATCCACCTGACATTAACGACAAGACATCTTCTTGCGTTGGTAATGGGAAACCGGCCATACCATGATGAGTGTGCGTTACTACGTAAGCTTTATCATCTTTAATTTCAAGGCGAATAGTTACTTCAGGATTTTTCAGTCTTACGCTGGCGCCATCGACGTGTTGATTTAACCCACCACCCACATAACGCTCTACATCGGTAGAAGTAAAATCATGCTTACCTTGGCGTTTACAACGCACACAGAATGTTTTGCCAACAACAGTGTGACCAACCATATCTAGCGCTTTTTCGTAAATATCGTGCAGGTTTTCGTAGTTAGTTTCGGTCACTTCAATAAACTGCACGATACCTGGGATCCGTTGTAAGCCATCGATAAAATCAATACGCATTTGCGCGTCATCTAATTTAGTTACGACGGATATATTGTCCCAGTTATTTTGTACTTGTACTTTTTCGTCAAGCTTGCGTAATACAATTTTAATGTTGTTCTCTAACAACTTAGTAAAACGTTTTCGCACAGAACGGCTTTTAATGGCTATTTCAGGATGGAGTTTGACGATAAATTTAAGCATAGTTTACTCGTTAGACAATATTTAGGATTCACGCACCCACGTGTTGGGCGCGGGATTATAACAAAAAATCTAACGTCTAGGAAATAAACAACCGCTGCGTTTAATTAAACGGCACCTGCCTGTGCCGCTAATTTACTGTATTTTTCGCGTAACAAGTTAATTTTTGGGATGCTTTGCTCTGTACCAAATGCTTTAAAAAGTGCTAACACTTTTAAGATACCATTATAAATATCTTGCTGAATTAACTCACCGCTTAACCGTCTAGCTTTAATGTAAGGAGTCCAAAAACTGACAGTAATTTTTAGCATGTGAGCAAGCTCAACAGCATCTTCATCGTCAATTGCGATCATACCAACTTCACGCAGGCCAATTACAATTTCGCGCACTTGGCTTAACAAAGCTGCTTGGAACTCAATATAGTCTTTTTTCAGTACTTCGTCGCGAGATAAAATATCACCCAAATTGTCATAGAAAAAATGAAAACGCCACATCAACTCAAACAAAGCATCAAGATACCCAGTTAAGTGTGTCAGTGCTTCATCCTGCTTTTCCATTGGCACAAACTGAGTGTGCAAATGCTTACTATATAATGCAAAAATATGGCGAATAATGTCTTCTTTATTTTTAAAGTGATAATAAAGATTACCGGGACTGATGCCCATGTGAGAAGCGATATGATTGGTTGTTATCGCGCGCTCGCCATGTTGGTTAAATAGCATTATGCTAGTTGTAATTATTTTATCCTTGGTACTCATATCCTGCGACTCTGATTATTTTTATTAGAGTAAATGACCATAATTCACTCAGTATTATTAGCCGCGCAGTATATACAAATATAATCCAATAAAATACTACCTTGAAAATTTCTAATCCATAATTCGTAGTTATTGTTTCTTATTGAAATAAACTCATTTACAAATGAAAATATGCAGTCGCAATTTGCAGGCTGATCTGGACAACAAAGACTGTTAATATAACCCTCAAAATAACACTAAGATGATATTTATGAAAGTCACCGCAATTTACCCTGGTACCTTTGATCCATTAACCAATGGACACACAGATCTGATCCAGCGGGCAGCTAAAATGTTTGATACTGTAATTGTTGCAGTTGCTCACAACCCTAGTAAAAAACCCTGCTTTAGCCTTGATGAGCGGGTAGCAATTGCCAATAGTTTACTCACTCATTTAGATAACGTCAGTGTTATTGGCTTTTCTGGATTATTAGCTGATTTAGCACGCGATCATAGTGCGAATGTGTTGATCCGCGGTATTCGTGCTGTGTCTGACTTTGATTATGAGTTTCAGCTTGCCAATATGAATCGTCGTTTAAATCCTGATTTAGAGAGTGTTTTTTTAACCCCAGCTGAAAAAAACTCATTTATCTCTTCAACCCTCGTTAAAGAAGTCGCCCGTCATAAAGGCGATGTCAGTGAGTTTGTACACCCTATTGTAGTAAAAGCATTGCAGGAAAAGTTACACGGATGAAGTTAAATATCTATTTAAGCGCCTTAATTGCCATTGCTACACCGGCGTTTGCAACACCTTGGATTGAAAGTGACGACCCTTTATTACGCGCTTCAATTGAAATGCTCTTTAACCAAGGTGTGATTAAACAACCGATCAATAGTTATCCCCTAATGTGGCAAGGTATTGCCAGAGATTTAAGTACAATTGAAAGCAGCAGTTTATCAACACAGAGTCAATTTGCTTATCAACACGTAAAACATGCCTTAAATAGAGCTAAACAAGGCAGTAGCTCTGGTGTCAGGCTTAACTACAATAGTGAGCCAGCTTTGCAACAAAGCTTTGGTAAGCGCGATCAACAAAAAAGTGGTATAAATAGCTATGGCTCTATCACTGGCGACCGTGTTAGCGCCAAAGTCAGTGTTAATTACGCTGATGAGGCACTAGATGATGAATACACAAATTATCACGGCAGTTATTTAGCAGTATTAATCGGCGGCTGGTCTGTCAGTGCAGAGCAAGTAAGCCATTGGTGGGGACCCAGTAACGATAACGCACTACTGCTATCAAATAATGCAGCACCAATGAAAGGGCTACGGATAAACCGCGCTAACACCCAATATGTAGGTCCAAGCTGGCTCTCCTTTATTGGTAATTGGCAGTTAACCGGGATTTACGCAAAACAAAAACCACATTTAAGTAATGGTGAAAAAGGTGACTACTGGGCTATGCGCTTTGCCAGCACACCACTACCAGGACTTGAGGTTGCATTTAGTACCGCAAGCTCTGATTATTTAACCAATACAGAAGTAAATCCTAATACGCTGGAAGTAATAACAACTAAGCAACGCTTAACAAGCTTAGATGCCAAATACTCAACCACTATAGCAGAGCAACCGATTGCATTTTACACCGAGATAATGGGAAAAAATGACAGTGGCTTAGCGCCAAGTGATGCTTTTTATACAATTGGCGTTGAGAGTTTTTTTGGTGATCAAAAACAGTTATTAAAAACCTATTTTGAATATTCAAATACCCAACAAGATTGTACGGCCCAACTTAGCTGTAATGAGGCTAATGAAAGCTTTACGAACTATGCCCAAGCCTATAATCATAAAGACCGCTTAATTGGCTCTGCAACACCACAGCAAAGTAAATCAGCAGTATTAGGTGCGCATTATCATACTATGAACGGTTATGGCGGCTATGCGAAGTTACGTTGGTTTAAAACTGACATCACCGACTTGACTCAAGTCGCTGAAACGTTTGAACGCTTACAATTAGAGCTTGGTTATCAGCAGGCTATTTTTAGTGGTTTATGGAAGATCAGCGGCTCAGTGTATAAAGACGAACTTGCTAACGAGTCTGATACCAACAGCGCATTAAAAACCAGCTGGGAATATCGGTTTTAAGTACGTTTTCGCAATGAATGAAATAAAATTCAAACAAGGTCAGATGATTTATTTGACCTTGCCAGCCACTGATAAATACGAACAAACCCTAAAAAGTCTTTATTGCAAAATAAAGCAATAATCATTATCACATCCATCACATTAACCGTGACAGAATAAACTTTCCAAAACCACCAAGGTTCAAATAGATTAATCATGTTGACATCTACATGCATACCAATGAATAACAGCATATTGACTGTTAAGCCTATAATGACATAGAGCTTGGCTGGATAGCGTTTTATAGACTTATTCTTGGCTATTAGCAGAATTACAACTAAGATAAATAAATCAGACAGAGCCCAAATTAAGTAGCTCTTATAGCTATACATCATATCAACCCCAAGTGATAAATTGAGTAAAGGGTCAGAAACAAGATAAGATAAAAAAATAGCTAATGACATCCACATAACAGAAGGATCACTACTTGGAGCTGATGATTTTTTAACAACATTGTATAGAAACGCCATCATAAAGCCCCACATAATGAGTGAAGCTAAATAAGCACTAAAATACTGTTCAATCATGTCCACAATGTGTAATCACTCCACCAGTAAAATGAACTCCACATACTCACTTTATATTAAGCCTTTTTAAGAGTAAAAAATCCTTCTCAGCAAACAGAGCAAATATCATTAATAAGTCAATTATATTAACTCCGAACGAATAAACAGTCCACAACTACCATGATTCAAGGTTTTGCAAAATGTAAATTATTATAATAAGTTACAAGCTCAGAAGAGAGTTAAGCACATAGCCAAGTAAAATATAACGCGGTGAATCGCTGTCTTTTAAAATATATAAACCATACAAACATTACAGCGATGGTGAGTAAGTCATAGATAAGCCAATTTAGGTAATTTGAATAGGAAAAACGTTATAAATCACTAACCATGTAGGAAAAGGCCATCAGAAAAGGAAGCTGAACAATTGCTTTGCCAGGATTATTAAGTCAAGAAACAAGGTTGAATAGGAAGGCGATTAAAAATCCCCACTCGATAAACACACCGATATAAGTGCCGATCGTGTAGTTAATAAACATAAACGCTAAACAAGATGCTTTTGCTGTTGTCCTTTAAATAAAGCTTTAATTCCATTTTTAAGCTTAATCAACCCTAAAATGTCACGATCAACAATCAGAGCTACTATCATTGTAAAATCAACAATATTTACACCAAAGGAATATATATCCCAGAGAAACCAATAGGTTGAATTATTATTTACTTGTATATCAAGATATAATGCTGTATGTAAAAAAATATTTACTAATAACCCAAACACCAAATAGAAAAATGAAGGTGTTGTTTTTTTCATAATGAGATAACAAATACCTAGACAAAATAGTGTGGCAAGATCGTATAAACTCCAGTGTAAATAGGTACTAGCTGTAGAAGATAACCAAGTAAAGAAATGGTCTCCTGCCATATAGGAAACCATAAGAACAAATGAGCTCAAAAGAAGAGTAGTCCTACGTTTTATATCAATTAAATAAATAAATATATTGAAAAAAAACGCCATAAGAAAACCCCAAGCACTTAATGCTGATAGGGAAAAAAAGCCAAACTGCTCTGTCAAAAACATTCGATACCTATTTAGGCCTTCTATCTGGTGGAAGAATCACGCCACCACCACGTTGAATTTCAGCACCACCAGCTGCGGCTAATGCTTCTTGAGATATAGACACTGTATCAGATTGTAGGGTTTTATTACTAGCGCTTTGTTCAAGTGCTGGCTTTGATTGTTGCATATTATTATATGCTTGCATTTGTAATTGGCTGTTAGCTGTAACTTGCATAAGATTAATCCTTTCAATAAATGTTGAATAAAATGACTTATTAAATAAGCCACTGTTTTTAACGCTCTGATAACTGCTTGGCGCTTTTAAAGATGAACTCACGCTGAGCCATCTTACACCTAAGTAATAAGCAATTACTGATCCAACATTTAAAAAAACGATCTTTTTTGATCTTTTATTTGCTACAGCTAACCAATACAACAGGTCATACCAGATGTAGCAAAACATAAAAAAACGCACAGGGATAACCGTACGCTTTTTATATCCAGGGATTTTAAGCCACGTTTTTACACGGGATCTCCGTACTCGTACTTAGCTTTAAAATAAATTCCATTGCGACTTCGTCACAATTGTCTCTGCGTAAACACAGTTCACAATCTTTCATTACCTTTTCCGGTAAGCTGTCTTTAGTACAGAATGTGAAACCTTGTTTCTCAAAGAAATCAGGTACTCGCGTCAAAACAATGATGCGATTGAGTGCCAATTTTTTGGCTTTAACTAATAAATGTTCAACTAACTGACGACCTTGCCCAGTAATGCCTGTTTCAGGATCTATCCCTAGTGAACGAATTTCAGCAAGACCAGTATCATAAATATACAATGATGCGCAGCCCGCGACTTCTCCAGCAACTTCGGTAACTGCAAACTCATTGATTGAATGTACCATGTCGCTTTTAGCACGCGGTAAGTTTTCACCTACCGTAGCCCAGTGCTGGATCAATTTAGCAATTGACTCTACATCGTCAAGATTAGCGTCACGAACTGTTATTTGCTGTTTTTTTTTGGCATCTTTAACTGCAACTGTAACTTGCTCTAAAGATGTACCACCAAGTGCTTGGCGCGCTTTTATACATGCGTCTATCTCTAGTACAGCATATACGTCCTGTGCAAAAATACTATGCACCGATTGGAATTGTTCTAAACTTAAATCTTCTAAGTTATTCCCTTGTGCGATAGCCATTTGTACCAACACACCAACAATATGATGACCTTCCCTAAAAGGGATCCCTTTGGCGACTAAATAGTCAGCAAGCTCTGTCGCATTTGAATGCCCGCCCTTAGCAGCGGCTAAAGTACGATCGCCATTTACTTTTATACCTTTGATACACGCTTGCGCCATATGAATACAAGCTAGCCACGTTGGCATGGCATCAAATAAGCCTTCTTTATCTTCTTGCATATCTTTATTATAGGCAAGTGGCAGTGCTTTTAACGTCATCATCATGGCACTAAAGGCACCAAATACACGCCCTGTTTTGCCGCGAATAAGCTCTAGCGCATCGGGGTTCTTCTTTTGTGGCATCAATGATGAGCCTGAAGTAACATTATCTGCTAACTCAATGAAACCCGCTTCACCCGAATTATAAAATATCAAATCTTCTGACATACGCGATAAATGGATCATAGAGATTGATGCACAGCTTAATAGCTCAACCACAAAGTCACGATCTGATACGGCATCTAAACTATTTTTAGTCGCAGCGGTAAAACCTAACCCCACGGCAAGTGCTTGCCGATCAATTGGGTACGCAGTACCGGCAAGTGCCCCACTGCCCAAAGGGCAAAAATTCATTCGCGCTTTAGCATCTGCTAAACGGCTTTCATCACGTTCGATCATTTCCACGTAAGCCATACACCAATGACTAAACAACAATGGCTGAGCACGTTGTAAATGGGTATAACCAGGTAAGATAGTGCCCAGCTCACGTTCAGCTAAAGCGATAAACTCACATTTTAACTGACCAAGCGCCGTAAGTATGTGAGCGGCGGTATCACGACACCATAAGCGAAAGTCAGTAGCGACCTGATCGTTACGACTACGTCCGGTATGTAATTTTTTAGCTAAGTCACCCACTTTTTCGATCAATGCAGCTTCAACATGTGAGTGAATATCTTCAGCTCCTGACGTTGCCACAGCTTGTGGATCAGCTTTTACTTCGTCGAGTAATTCATATAATGCAGCGACTAACTTTTTGTGTTCGTCACTACTTAATACGTCAACCTGCTTAAGGGCACCTGCCCACGCTACAGAGCCAACTATATCTTGCTCTGCGAGTTGATAATCGAAGGGAAGTGAGTCGTTAAATTGTTTAAACGCCTCATCTGGACCCGTAGAAAAACGTCCGCCCCATAATGCCATGAAATCTCTCCAAACCCTGAAATTGCCCCGCCTTATTGTTACGAGGCTGTAGTAAAATTACTTCTTCGCTAGTGCTGAAATTCTGCTTGAAAGCGAGAATAAACGAATAAAGCCTTCAGCATGCGATTGGTCGTAAACATCATCTGCACCAAACGTTGCAAAATCTTCGCTGTATAAGCTATTTGGTGATTTTTTCTGAACCGCAGTTACTTGGCCTTTATAGAGCTTAAGAATAACTTCGCCAGTAGCCACATTTGATAACGCTTCTGCACCCGCTAAGATTGAATCTTTAAGTGGTGTAAACCAACGACCGTCATATACTAAATGTGAAAACTCGCCGCCCAGTACTTCTTTCCATTTGCGGCTTGCTTTATCAAGTACTAACTCATCAATCGCTTGTAATGCCGCCATGATCACTGTGCCACCAGGGGTTTCATAACAACCACGGGATTTCATGCCCACTAAACGGTTTTCAACGATATCAACACGACCAACACCATGTGGGGATGCAATATCATTAAGTTTAACTAGACAATCATACGGTTTAAGCTGCTCGCCATTGACAGCAACAACTTCACCTTCAACCACGTTTAAGGTAACAAATTCAGGCTCATTGGGTGCTTGCTCTGGTGAGCTAGTCCAAGTCCACACTTGCTCACTTGGTTGACACCACGGATCTTCAAGCTCGCCACCTTCGTGAGAAATATGCCACGCGTTTGCATCACGGCTGTAGATTTTAGTTGCCGATGCAGAACATGGAATATTACGCTCTGCCAAGTAGTCAAGTAATGACTCACGGCTTGATAAGTCCCACTCACGCCATGGCGCAATAACTTGAAGATCAGGCGCAAGGGCCGCAAAACAAGATTCAAAGCGCACTTGGTCATTACCTTTACCAGTACAACCATGAGAAAGTGCATCAGCACCTACTTTACGAGCAATCTCAACTTGCGCTTTAGCAATAATAGGACGTGCCATTGACGTACCTAATAAATAAGTACCTTCGTAAATTGAACCGGTTTTTAACGTTGGGTAAATATAATCACTTACCATTTCGTCTTTTAAGTCAACTACATAACATTCAGACGCACCAGATGCGATCGCTTTAGCTTCAACGCCTTCAAGCTCTTCAGCACCTTGACCTACATCGGCTACAAACGCGATAACTTCACAACCGTAGTTTTCTTTTAACCATGGCACGATGGCTGACGTATCTAAACCACCAGAATAGGCTAATACAACTTTTTTAATAGAACTCATTGGTGATACCTTACACAAAATTTGGATTTAATAATGAAACAAGCAATGCGTTTTGCGCATGCATACGGTTTTCTGCTTGTTGTATAATTTTTGACGCCGGACCATCCATTACCTCAGAAGTAATTTCAAATTCACGGTGTGCTGGCTGGCAATGCAGTACAGTGTCAGCCCCAGTCTGTTTAAGCAACGCCGCATTTAATTGATACGGCATGTACTTTTCTTTTACTTGTTCAAGTGGCGTATCATCGCCCATTGATACCCATGTATCGGCATACACTGCGTTAGCGCCTACAGCCGCTTCAACACGATCACTCACCATCACTGATGCACCATTCATTGCGGCAATTTGCTCAGCCTGCTTTAAAATTTGCGAGTCTGGTGAACTGCCTTTAGGGCATACGGCAACAAAATCGGTGCCTAAAGTAGCCGCAAGTAACATCAGTGAATGCGTTACGTTGTTGCCTTCACCTAAATAAGCTAATTTTAGCTGGCTTACATCGCCATATACTTCTTGCAGTGTTAGAAAGTCAGCAAGTGCTTGGCATGGATGATATAAATCGCACAAACTGTTGACCACAGGTACGCTTGAAAATTCAGCAAGTGTGGTTAATGTTTTATGCTGATATACCCGCGCCACAATACCGTCAGCCCAACTGGCAATGTTCAATGCAAAGTCTTTTACTGATTCACGTGCGCCCATGGCGCCATTTTGTGAATCAAGATACACCGCATGTCCACCTAACTTATTAATACCTATATCAAATGATAAACGCGTACGTAAGCTTGGTTTTTCAAATAAAGTAACCACCGATTTGCCAGCCAGTGCTTGACTAAAATCAGCTGGGTTAGCTTTAATTTTTTGCGCTAAGTTAAGTAATTTAAGTGCGCCTTGTTGGTCTAACTCTAGACCCGATAAAAAATGATTAAACATATAAAACCTATGGTGTAATTTTTGTTCCGACGTGCTCACCCGCGAGTAGAGCAATTAAGTTTTCTGGCTTTTGCCAGCTCGAAATGTAAACGCCACGTCGTAAGTGCTGGGCAGCAAGAAGGCTGGTCTTTACTTTGACCTCCATCCCACCCAAAATTACTCCTTCTGCAATTAAAGTATTGATCTGGTTTGTGTCAAGTTGATGTAACGGCTGTTTATTTGCATCAAGTACAGCTTCTACATCAGTCATAAAAATAATTTCCGCATTAAGCTCTTTAGCTATTGCCGCCGCCGCTTCATCAGCGTTTACGTTATACCAAAGGCCATCTTCACCAAAACCGATAGAGCTGACCAGAGGTAAACGACCAAGTTTTAATAACTCCGGTATCACACTTTGCACACCGCCGTCACAATTACCAACTTGACCAAGCGCTTTGAGTTTTTGTGACGAAATAATGCCCGCTTCGTATAAACTAAGCCCGACGGGTTTATGACCTGCGATAATTGCTTGGCTCATTAATTGTTTATTAGCACACCCCGCAAGCGCGCCAACAATATAAGGCATTTGCTCTTTTGGACTGATGCGTAAACCTTGATGTTTCGCACTAGCAAAACCAGCCTCAGTCAACCAATTATCAACTAGTGAACCGCCACCATGAACGATGACAAATTGTGCTTGAGTTTGCGATGCAAGCGCCTCAAATAACGCTTTAGCCGCGTCTTCTGTATTGAGTACTGCACCACCGAGTTTAATGACCCATGTTTGCATTACTAACTACCCTTTTAAACCTGTATTATGGGCAATACCCATGGCTAAATTAATGCACTGCAATGCTTGCCCTGCAGCACCTTTTAATAAGTTATCAATAGCTGCCATCACAATTAGCTGCGTACCTTGCTGCTGCCATGCAATATCAACGTAAGGCTGCTTTGCAACTCCTTTTATTGATGGCATCTTATTACCAAGCAATCTGATCAGTGGCTCATCAGCAAGCACTTGATAAGCTTGTGTAACTTGCTCTGGTGTAACTCCAGGTTTCAATTGCACATAAATAGTTTCTAAAATACCGCGTGGAAAATTACCTAAATGCGGCGTAAATAGCACCTTGTGACCTAAATGCTGCTCAATCTCAGGACTGTGTCTATGATTAAACAATCCATAAGGTGCTAACGACACTTCACAAAAATGCGTGGCTACACTAGCTTTACGCCCCGCACCGGTTACACCCGATACAGCATTAATAATAATGGTTTGCTCGGCTAATAAGCCGGCTTGTTGCAATGGTTTTAACGCATTCAGCGCTGCTGTTGGATAGCAACCAGCCACAGCGACTAACTGCGCCTTGGCGATTGCTTCACTATTCCATTCAGCCAATCCGTAAGCCGCTTCACTTAGTAATTCCGTATGTTGATGCGCAAAACCATAATAGGTTTGATAATCTTCATTACTGCTTAAACGGTAGCCACCCGATAAATCAAATACTTTTTTGCCCATGCTTAAAAAACGTGGCGCTAAGTCAACACTCACTTTATGATCAGTACACAAACATACAAAATCGGCCGACTTTTCAATATCGTTATAAGCGCTATCACTAAGAGGCAATAAAGGAGAATCAAGCAAACCTAAATGCTCAGGATACAAGTCACTTAATAATTTACCCTTATCTAAGCTTTGCTCAGATACATAGCAACCAGCTAAGGTTAATTGCGGGTGTTTTACTACCAAACTTGCTAATTCTGCGCCGCTATAGCCACTTGCGCCAATAATCACTACTTTCATTCGTTACTCTTTTTGGTTTTTTGTTACTACATATATATTCAAATCGGGTTTAACAGTGCATAAAACACTATTTTATGAATGAAATCTGGTTATCGTCGTTTTATATTCATTGCGTCGCTTTAATATATTTATGCTTAAAAAGTGAATTGATATTCATCATAAATACTTTTATATTGTTATGCAATTAGATTGAATACTTATTTTGGATTTTTTTATGTCATTACCGTCTTTTTTATCTATGTATCAGCAATTGATTGCTGCACCTTCAATTAGTGCCATGGATGAGTCATTGTCTATGAGCAATAAAGGGGTGATTGATTTATTAGCTACTTGGTGTACAAGTCTTGGATTTAAATGTGAAATTACTGAGTTGTCGGGCCCTAAAGGTCGTTTTAACTTACTCGCAAAACGTGGCCAGGGAGATGGTGGTTTAATGCTTGCCGGTCATACCGATACAGTCCCATTTGATGATAGTCGTTGGAACTATAATCCGTTTAAATTAAGTGAAGATAACAATAAATTATATGGTTTAGGTAGTATTGATATGAAAGGGTTTTTCGCTTTTGTATTGCAATCAATCAGTGAACTAGATGAGAATATTCAAACACAGCCAATTTTGATTCTAGCTACTGCCGACGAAGAAACCACCATGGCCGGTGCACAGCAAGTTTGTCAGCATAAAAACTTAAAGCCAACTCGGTGTATTATTGGTGAACCTACTGATATGACACCTGTTTTCACACATAAAGGACATATGAGCAGCGCGATTCGCGTAGTCGGTCGTTCCGGACATAGCTCTGATCCTGAACGTGGTTTAAATGCCATTGAAGTGATGCATAAAGTTATTGCAAAACTGTTAACTTTAAAAGAGCAATTAAAGAATAAATATGCAGTTGAGCATTTTGTTATTCCTTACCCTACTTTAAATCTAGGACACATTCATGGTGGCGATAATGCAAATCGCATATGTGGCTGCTGTGAAATGCATATTGATATGCGCCCTTTACCGGGTCTAAGTGTGCAAGAACTGCAAATGATGCTGTTAAAAATAGCTACAGAGATCAATAACCAATATCCAGATTCAGTCAGTGTAATGGATATGCACGAGCCAATCCCCGCATTTACCGGCAGTACTGATTCGGCATTAGTTAAACTGGCAGAAAAAATATCAGGAGAGCAAGCAGTTGCAGTGAACTACTGTACTGAAGCGCCATTTATTCAACAATTGGGTTGTGAAACGATTGTGATGGGACCGGGTTCAATTAATCAGGCTCACCAACCCGATGAATTTTTGGCGATGGAAAAAATTAAACCATCTCAACATATTATCACTGAAATGATCAGAACATCGTGTTTTAGCTAACAAAGAAAGTGCTGCTTGCGTTATCCCCACGCAACCTGGGAATAACGCAACTGTTACTGCTCAGTCCATGTATTTCTTAAGATATTTCTTAAATACAGGATCTGTTTTAGCCAGCTCTTTTTGCTCAGCAAGTATATCTTTTAAAATACTCTCTGATGTCAGCGGATTTGCAAGTACGACTCGAAATACCACTGTAGGTTGATGATCATACTGCGCGGGAGTTAAACGGGTACGGGACACAAATGAACGACCGGCTTCACGTTGGCGTTTTTGCATACTGGCAGTAAAACGATTTAACGAGGCAAAGATATCCAAACGCGTTTGTTCATCTGCTTGAGCTATTTTTTGTTTTATCTGTTTTGGCACATAACGGTATGTCAGTAAACATAACTCAGGTTCTGAGATCAGCTCAAAGTCGTCATCTGCTTTCACTAAATCAGCAAAGTAACGGGCTTTTTCAATTCCTTTATCTATTAAGATTTCGTAGCCTTTACGGCCAATAACGCGTAAGCAAGCATGCACTAACATAGCCATACCAGGACGACTACCTTCAAGTGTGTGGCTGCCTAAATCTTTAGAGCCTTTACGTAAAATATATTCTGCATGATGTTCTATAGCATCCGTAGCTGTAGGATCTTTAAATAGCACTAACCCAGCGCCCATTGGCACATACATTTGTTTATGAGCATCGATGGTAATTGAATCTGCTCGCTCAATACCTTTTAGTAACGAGCGGTATGTACTAGAAAGCAGCGTAGCTCCTCCCCATGCTGCATCTACATGAAAATGGCAGTTAAGTTCAGCGCTTAAATCAGCCATAGCATCGAGAGGATCAATATTACCGGTTTCAGTCGTGCCAGCGACCCCAACAATGGCCATCACTTTTATACCTTGCGCTGCTAGCTCATGGGCTTTGGCGCGCATTGCATCAACATTAACCTTATTGTTATCTGCAGTTTTAATGGCAATAAAGTTATCACGACCAATGCCAAGTAAATCAGCTGATTTTCCTAGCGAGTAATGGCCACGTTCAGAAATAAGTACTGCAAGGCCTTTATATCCATAATGCAACATTGCACTGATCAAACCTTGTGAACCAATCCCTTTAAATTCACCGTCCGCTTTCAGTAAGCGATTACGAGCAATCCACAATGCGGTAATATTGGCGATTGTGCCACCCGAACAAAAAGCACCTAGCGACGTTTTCGCACTGTGCATCCATTTGCTATAAAAACTGTCATCTTGCCCGTATGCCAAATGATGCATCATACCAAGCACTTGGCGCTCAAGTGGAGTAAATGCTTTGGAGGTTTCTATTTTTACTAAGTTTTGATTAAGGCCAACCATCAACTTAGAAAGTGGCAATACAAAATGCGGTAATGCTGACGTCATGTGACCAATAAAGCTTGGCGCAGCGGTATGCACTGAATGAGCGACAAGTTGCTCCATAATATCTTGCGCATAAGCAGATACAAAAGTCGGATCTTCTGGGATCGCTGCCGATTGAAAATCTTTTTCAATCTCATGCAATGGCTTTTCAATTGCCGCTATGTTCTCATTCAAAAAACCTGCTAAATTGCTCGAGATCTCAAGTTCGATTTTACTCAAAGTTGAGTCTGGTGCTTCAGGCACAGTAAATATACGCATCAGAGTTTCTTTAGAGGCGACGGCACAACGCTTTTGATCCATCTTTATACCCAGTGAATGTAGCTTTGTTTAGCTGAAGATCCATATCAATGAACTCCATCGCTAATAACGCCAAAACTACAATGATTCTATGAAATGCGTTAACTTTACTGTAATAGAGTAGAAATGTCTCGTATAAAGCCACAAAAGTAGCCAATTGCATGACAAATTAATGATAAGTTGATTAATATTTATCATTAATTTGGCTAACTATATTTTTATAGGCGATACAGCCTTTTTTTGTATAATAGAAGGGCTAATAAATCAAGGAAGAGCATGATAAATACAAATTTACGGACAAATTGGATAATCGCGGGTTTCATACTGTTTTTTATCAGTTTATTAAGCTACATCTATTACACCTACAACAGCACCCGTAACGATATTATGCACAGCGTCGATACTCGATTACTCAATGCCGCATTAAGTGTCAAGCATATACTTGGTGATGACTATCATCAAAAAATCAATGCAGGCCAATATATATCATCAACCGAATACCAACAAAAAAGTCGGCAACTTTCAGAGTTTGCTAATGCGTTAAATATCGCTTATGTGTACGCCATGATATTAAAAGACGGTAATGTACATTTTAGTGCATCGAGTTACACTCAAAACGATCAAAATACCGGTAGAATCACCCAATTACTCGATCTTTACCCTGAAGCAACTGCCGCTAATATTGGCGCATTTTATTCAACAGAGCCGGTGTTTGAAATATCAAAAGATCAATGGGGACATTTTAAAACAATTTTTGTCCCTTTCGTGGATGCCAATGGAGTCACCTACTTAACAGGGGCCGATATCACCATATACGATCTCAATCAGCGATTAGCGCAAAGTGTATCTAAAGCTGCGGGCATGGCCATTTTTTTCTTTTTTATTGCTCTGTTGGTAGCCGGTATTTATGTGTATTTATTGAAACGTGCAATTTCAACCGATACCAGTAGTGGCTTTGCCAATCATATTGCACTTGAATATTATATTAAAAACTCCCCTAATCATCATCTGCAACTTGCTGTTATTTGGGTAAATGAAGTTGAAGATATAAGCAGTTTTTATGGTACTGAAGTAGGCGACCGCGTTATGAAAAACTTGTTGCAGCACTTCAAAAAGCGCCGCCCTGCGGGTAGTCAGATGTTTCGTCTAACGACCAACAAAATAGTCCTCATCGCTCCTTTGGGTAAAGATAATGCAGGTTTTCTCGAGGTGATCCAAGCCTATAATTGCAGTACCCCATTACTTACCGACCCTTTTATATACATCACCTTGTGCGCAGGCATCGCCAGTGGCAATAAATCAATGTTACTTGAAAATGCCCATATTGCCGCATTACAAGCCAAGCAGGGGCGCCACACTGTGGTCAATTACTCCAGCGCACTGCATGATGTAAAAAACCAATATCAGTATAATGTAGCAATGGCAAAAGAAGTACGTGAAGCATTTGAGAACAACAGAATTGTGCCTTATTTTCAGGCAATTTATGATAATGAAACGAATGCCATTATTCAGTATGAATGTTTGGCTAGAATGATCACCTGCCATGGTGAAATTCTTAAACCAGAATCGTTCTTAGATGTCGTTAATCGCTCTCGCATGGATGGCATGCTCACCCGCACTATGCTCACACAATGCTTTGCACGATTTAGAAAAACCAGTACGTGCTGGAGCATCAATATTACAGCCCAAGATATGCTTGATCCAAGCCTTGCTGAATTTTTGGAAAACGAATTTAAACGCTATCCACTACCGAGTAATATTACCTTAGAACTATTGGAAACCGAAGCTATCGCAAATTTTTCTGAAGTAAAAGCATTTATAACCATGGTTAAAAATCGTGGTATACGGGTAATAATTGATGATTTTGGTACAGGTTATTCGAATATCTCTAATGTACTAAAATTAGAAGTAGATGGTATTAAGCTTGATGGTAGTTTGATCAGACAGATCATTCACGATAAAGACATTTATCTATATGTTGAGCATATTGCCAACTTTGCAAAGCAACTCAACTTACAGCTAATTGCTGAGCATGTAGAGAGTAAACCTATCGCCAACGCGCTTAAAAAAGCAAATGTGACGCTAATGCAAGGCAATTACTTTGCCGAGCCTGTGCCACATATTACTGCAAATAAAAATCAACCGTATCCAATCTCTTAACCTGAACTCAGGTTAAGAGATATACGAAAACATTAACTTATAAAACACTTAATTTTTATTTCGAGCCAGCATTTAAATTAATCACTAAACGGTGACTTTGTTGACCACTTGCCCAATATTTACGTTCAAATGGCGTAACTGCCAAGTCATTTTGATAAAGTTCGACTGTGCAGTCGTGTCCGGTGAGCTTCAGTGCTTGAGCAAACTCTTTAACATAAATATCCCAATTGCTGCGAACTTCTAACAGCCCACCTAATTTAACGATAAATGGAAAAATAGCAGCGCCATGCCAGCGACGTTGAATATGCTTCGCTTTTGGCCACGGATTTGGATACAGCAAATAATGATGTGTGGGTTGCCAATTAGCCGCCACTGCGAGTCGCCAAAAGTCATTTAAATCGGCTTGCACTAAAATGTACTGACCTGAATCGGTTTGTTTATATTCAATATCATGCTTATCCAAACGATGCGATGACTTATCAATTCCTATAACTAACGCATCAGGGTGGCGTTTAGCTAAATTAGCCGTGCTTTCACCTACCCCACAACACGAATCTAAAATAATGGGCCCATTAAAAGCCTGCACTTTTTCATTTACTTGATCAAACGCCGTTTGCGTATGAGCTGCAATGGGTTTTTTAAACTGGGCAGTTAAATGCTTATTAACTATATCATCCAGCTTTTCATGTAAGCCTTGTTGATTCGATACAATACTTCGTGAATTTGCATCACTCATTAGTGTCTTAACCCCACACCTTTTTTAATTAACGTTAAAGCTAATATAAATAAGGCTGTAATAAATAATAACAACACGCCAAATGCGACAGTTAAATCAACATCCGACACGCCTAAGAAACCATACCTAAAGGCATTAACCATATAAATAATTGGATTAACCTGCGATACGCCTTGCCAAAACTCTGGCAATAAAGTGATTGAGTAAAACACACCACCTAGATAGGTCAATGGCGTTAAAATAAAGGTCGGAATTATACTGATATCGTCAAAGCTATTAGCATAAATAGCATTGATCAAACCGCCTAAAGCAAATACCGCAGAAGTTAAAATTACTGTCGCGATGATCACAAAAATATTATGGATTTGAATATCAACAAATAATAACGACACACACGTAACAATTAATCCTACCAGCATGCCACGGGTCATGCCGCCACCCATATAGCCAAGCACAATAATATAATTAGGCACGGGTGCAACTAACAGCTCTTCAATGCTTTTTTGAAACTTGGTTGAATAAAAGCTTGATGCCACATTAGAATACGAATTAGTGATCACCGACATCATGATAAGACCCGGTACAATAAACTCCATATAACTAAAGCCCCCCATATCACCAATACGAGAGCCTATAAGATTACCGAAAATCACAAAGTACAAACTCATAGTGATTGCCGGCGGCACGAGTGTTTGTACCCAGATACGCAAAAATCGAATGCACTCTTTAAACCATAAACTCTTTAAGGCTACGCCATATTTAAACATCTACTTGCCCCGCCCTTGCTCTAGTAAACCTACAAACAACTCTTCTAATCGATTAGCTTTATTACGCATGCTAAGCACGGTATTGCCCTGCTCGGTTAATGCTGTAAATACTGCATTCAAGCCCTGTGATTTGGCTACTTCAACCTCAATAGTATGATCATCAGCCATAGTAAACTTATAACCATCAAGCGTAACGGTAACTGGCTGGACAGGCTGTTTTAAATCAAGAATAAAGGTTTCTTTATCTAGTTTGGCAAGCAGTGCTTTAATGGTGGTGTTTTCAACGATAATGCCGGAATCAATAATCGCGATATTTTTACACAGCAGTTCGGCTTCTTCTAAGTAATGGGTGGTGAGAATAATCGTCACCCCCTGCTCATTAATTTGTCTTAAAAAATCCCACATCGAACGGCGTAATTCAATATCAACACCGGCGGTTGGCTCATCTAAAATTAACAGTTTTGGTTCATGCATTAACGCGCGAGCAATCATTAAACGACGTTTCATACCGCCTGATAGTGTTCGTGCTTGTTTGTCTTTCTTTTCAAGTAAGCCTAATTGCGCTAAATATTTATCCGCTCGTTGATGCGCCACCTTACGGGGAACTCCGTAATAACCCGCTTGATTTACCAGTATTTGCGTCAACGTTTCAAACTGGCTAAAGTTAAACTCTTGTGGCACTAAGCCTAGTTGTGATTTAGCGGCTTCTAAATCTGAATCTATGTTGTGACCAAACACCTCTACTAAGCCTTTGGTTTTATTGACCAATGATGAGATTACCCCAATGGTAGTTGACTTACCCGCGCCATTTGGGCCTAACAAGGCAAAAAAATCACCTTCATATACTTTTAGATCAACGCCTTTAACGGCTTCAACACCATTTTTATATACCTTGGTCAGGCCTTCAATATTCAAAGCCAATGCTTTACTCATGATTTACCCTCCCCATAACCCCAACGTTTAGTTAGTGTGTGTGCAATATTTAAATGATCTAAAATACGTGCAACCATAAAATCAACTAAGTCATTAATAGTTTGCGGTTGATGATAAAACCCTGGTGCAGCTGGCATAATTGTTACCCCGAGCTTTGCGAGCTTTAGCATGTTTTCTAAATGGATTTCACTAAATGGCGTTTCTCGTGGCACTAAAATTAACTGACCACGCTCTTTAATCACGACATCAGCGGCGCGCTCTAATAAATTATCAGAGGCCCCCATCGCTATTGCAGAGACAGAGCCTGCACTACACGGGCACACGACCATTTTTTTCGGCGCTGCAGAGCCAGATGCCACAGGGCTAAACCAGTTATCTTTACCAAATACTTGTAACTGTCCTGGCTGTGCTTTAAATAAGCTACTTAATTGTTCGGTGGCTTTATCTTCATTGGCTGATAATTTAATGTTTGATTCAGTATCTAGCACTACACGCGCCGCGCTTGAGATCAATACATACACGCGAAACTGCTGCGCGAGCAATACTTCAAGTAATCGTAAGCCATATGGCGCGCCTGACGCACCACTAAAGGCCAGCGTTATGGTTTCTTTATATTGCACTGTCGCTCCGGTTTATTGCTGGATAAATTTATGCTGCAAAGCTGTTATCAATGTGTCGTGGAGGCCATTAAAGCCACCATTACTCATGATTAAAATATGTTGCTGCGGTTGCGCTTGGGAGACTACTTGTTCAACGATCTCATCTGTATTACTCAAGCATAACATACCAGCCTGTTTGGCCTGCTCACTTAATGACCAGGTTAAATTATCTGGCTCGAATAAATACACATCATCAGCATCAGCTAATGACGCCAATAACGTATGTTGATGTACACCCATTTTCATAGTGTTTGAGCGCGGCTCTAATATCGCAATAATTTTTTCATTGCCTACTTTTGCACGCAACCCAGCAAGCGTTGTAGTGATAGCTGTTGGGTGATGAGCAAAGTCGTCATACACTTTAATATTGGCAATATCGGCTTTTAGCTCCATCCTACGTTTAGGACTAATAAATTCCCCTAACCCTGCAATGCTATGTTCAATTGCAATCCCGACATGGCGCGCGGCAGCAATAGCCATAATAGCGTTTTTAACATTGTGCTCACCAAACGCTTGCCATTTTACTGAGCCTTGGTATTCATCATTGAGTAACACTGCAAATTCACTGCCATCGGCATTAATCAGCTCATATCCCCAATCAGCGCCCAGTGTTTCACTTTCGCTCCAACAACCTTGGTTAATCACATCTTGCACAGCATCGTCTTGTTGTGGCCAAATAACTTTGCCGCTACTTGGTAGTGTACGCATCAAATGATGAAATTGTTTTTTAATAGCGTTTAAATCTTCAAAAATATCAGCATGATCAAATTCAAGATTGTTTAAAATCAGTGTGCGCGGTAAGTAATGAACAAACTTACTGCGTTTATCAAAAAATGCAGTGTCGTATTCATCAGCTTCAATAACAAAAAAAGGCGTTTCGCCAACCCGTGCCGACAAACCAAAATTTTGCACGATACCACCGATCAAGAATCCTGGCTTTAAACCCGCAAATTCTAAAATCCATGCCAGCATACTTGCAGTGGTGGTTTTACCATGAGTTCCAGCAACCGCCAGTACCCAGGAGTTTTGTAATAAATTATGCTTTAACCATTCAGGGCCGGAAGTATACGCTAAGCCCTTGTCCAATACATATTCAACACATGGGTTACCACGACTCATTGCATTGCCAATAATCACCATATCTGGTGCAGGTTCTAACTGAGAGACATCATAGCCTTGGGTTAATTTAATACCAAGCTCTTCAAGTTGCGTGCTCATTGGCGGATATACGTTTAGATCCGAGCCCGTGACTGTATGGCCTAGCGACTTAGCTATCGCTGCAATACCACCCATAAAGGTGCCGCAAATGCCTAAAATATGAATATGCATATTATTCCTTTGCCGCCACACATAGCTTACGCAGCACTAAAAAATAGATAATAGATGAGGTGCCATAATGCCAAAAATAGCGTTCAGTTACCATTGCCATCTAACACAACACTTGTGCTAAATGACAACGAATAAGTATATAAGTTAAATAGTTCCCTTACTTATGCCTAACCGCTCAAGTATTGCGCGACACTTTTTAAACAAAATTAACTTTAAAGCTCATTTTACAAACAAAATAATTGATAGTTAATTGCAAAATAGTTAATGAGCAAGATAACTCAATGTTATGAAAATACTAAAAACAAAAAACGTAAAGCTATGAATACAAATAATATAATTTAAAATCAAGATGATACCAACAAATACCCATAATAAAAACAAAAAACACTTTTTAGCAACAAAAGACATATTTGCCCCACAAAAGACTCTATTTGGGTACTGTGATAAAACATCGCACTAAATTACATTTGGTTACATTGAAAGGCATATATTTAACCTCAAAGTTAATATGGCTAACAATGTAAGTCCTTTGTGAATTCCATCAAGTTAAATTACCCACAGGGTAAACCTTGTCGAAATTAAAAGGTGTTATGTTGAAAAAATTAAATCTTATTACAGCTGCAATTAATGCAGTATTAATTACTGGTACTGTTGGTGCTGCCAATGCATTTGCACAAGAAGCAACTGACGTAAAACCTGTCGAGCGCATTCAAGTAACAGGTTCGAAAATAAAGCGATTCAACCTTACTTCACCGACACCAGTTACGGTGATCAGTGGCGTTGAGATGGAAAACGCCGGCATTACTAACGTTAATGATTTATTAGCTGAGCTACCGCAAGCAACGGTTGGCCTATCTCCGGAAACCACTACTAGCTTTATTTATGCATCAGGATTAAACACCACCGATTTACGTGGTTTAGGGTCTGAGCGCACACTGGTATTAGTAAATGGTCGCCGCTTTGTCGCAGGTTCAGTAGGCAGCACTGCGGTAGATTTAAATAATATTCCAACAACTCTGATCGAACGAGTAGAAATCGCCACAGGCGGTGCAGCAGCAGTATATGGTGCCGACGCTGTAGCAGGTGTCGTAAACATCATCACAAAAAAATCATTTGATGGCATTGAAATTGATGCATCTACGATTCGTCCAGAACAAAGCGGTGGCGAGCAAAACTTTTTCTCTATCACCGGTGGTATGGAAGGTGACAAGCTATCGTTTGTAACGTCTCTTAACTACTCAAAAACAGATAGCTATAACAAGTTAAGTCGTGATTTTTACCGTAATCCTGTAACTTCATACGCAAATCCAGCCAATAAATCTGGTACCGATGGTATTCCTGAGCGCGTTATATTAGGTAAGCAAAGTACCCTTGGCTATTACTCTGAAGGCGGTGACTTTTTCAGTAAAACAGGCTCGCTAACTGACGATCATTACAACAACCATCACTGGGCATTTGATAATAGCGGTAACGTACAAGCATTTGATTATGGTCTAGGTCGCGTAGAAAACTCTGGTGTGCCTAACGCATCAGCTAATAACCGTTATTACGCAGATGCTAATAACCCAGGCGATGGTGTTTTTAGTCATGGTTACAAAAGCTATTTTCAAACTCCATTAGAGCGCGCTATTTTATCAACGTATGGTACATACGAAATTAATGACGACCATGCTGCAACATTTGATTTTACTTGGTCTGACTCAAAAGCAACTACTGAAAGCTCGCCAGCTTTCTTTGCTCACACGATTCGTCGTGATAATGCCTTTATCCGCGATGATATGGCTAAGATTATGGATGCTAACGGGTTAGATAAAGTTACTTTGCGCCAAGCTAACGAAAATCTATGGGGTGATCGCGCCTATCAACAAGATCGTTCGGTGATCCGTGCATCTCTTGGTTTTGAAGGCATTTTAAACGATGACTGGGGCTACAGCACCTATGTGCAGTATGGCCGTATCGAACAAGATACCTTATGGCGCGGTGAAGTATTAGAGCAAAATTTAGTCAATGCAATAGATGCTGTAGAACTTAATGGCCAAATCGTGTGTGCAGTTCGTGATGCCGATGGTAATGTCACAGGTGAACGTGAAGGGTGTGTTGCTTTTAACCCTATGGGCGCACAAAGTGCTTCTCAAGCACAGCTTAATTATATAGCAACGAATGCTACGCGTACTGCCAAACAAGACCAGCTAGTTGTTGCTGCAACATTTGATGGTTTATTATTTGAATTACCAGCAGGTGCTGTCGCTGCCGCATTTACCGTTGAACATCGCCGAGAAAGCGCCGAGACTCATCCTGATCACGCAATGCAAAATGGCCTTATTTTTGGGAACTCAAGCTTGCCAATGAAAGGTGATATCGATGTAAATGAATTCTCAACAGAGATCTCAGTGCCATTGCTTGTAGATCATTTTTTAGCAACTGACTTAACCTTTGAAACTGCGTACCGTTATATGGATTACTCGGTTACTGGTGGTGATGATGCGTGGAAGTTATCATTAAACTGGGGCGTTACAGACGAAGTACGTGTGCGTTTAAATCGTTCAAAATCAGTACGTGCACCAAGCCTAAGTGACTTATTTACGCCAAGCTCACAAACGTTTAATTCAGGCCGTAAAGACCCATGTCGTGCTGATGAAATTACCAGCTCAGGTAGCGAATATAAAGCAAATGTAATCGCTAACTGTCAAGCGGACGGTTTAGCTGAAGGTTGGATGCCAACTGCCGATTGGCAAGCCGCTGGTAGCCTGCCAGGTTTTGTACAAGGTAACCAAGCACTAAAAAACGAAACATCAAACGATTACACTATAGGCTTGATCTACACTCCTGAATTTATTGAAGGCTTAGATTTAACTCTTGATTACTGGTCATTTGAAATTGAAGGTGCGATTCAATACTTTGGACGTGATAGCGTAGAACTATGTTATGAGTCATCATCGCTAGACAACCCATTTTGCTCAAACTTCGTACGAAATAAAGAAACGGGCGACATCATTAACTATTATGAGCGTCCAATTAATGCTTCTATCATCGCCAAAAAAGGCCTAGATATTGAAACAGCTTACCGCACAGAATTAGGGAATGGTGATTTAGCAATTAAACTTACTGCAACTTACCTAGAAGAAGACAGTGAAAACCCAACCGGTCGTACGGCAGATTTCCGCTCAAATGTAGGTGAAATGGCAGATCCTCGCTGGAAAGGTCGCTTTAACGCAATCTACTCACATGATGATTCAAGTTACATTTTAACGGCTAATTACCGCCATAGTAGTGTAGAAAGTAATGAATGGAACATTGAAGATAATAACTACAATGATATCCCGTCTTACACAACGTTCGATTTTATGTACAAAACTTATCTATTAGATGAATTACAAGTACGTATTGGTGTAAACAATATCCTAGACCGTGCGCCACCTCGTAATCCATTCACTTATGATAATGGTGAGTTCTTTGACGTTAAAGGTCGTCGCTTATCGATGGGTGCAAAATACACTTTCTAATTGAAGGGTATATTGGCTTATAAAAAACGCCTTAGCTCATTGAGCTAAGGCGTTTTTATTTATCTTTAATAAACGCAGTGCTACATCATCAAAAATACAATTAAACCTACGCCCAATAATAATCGATAGATAACAAATGGCATCATCCCCATACGTTCAATTATTTTTAAGAACAGGAAAATACACGCATACGCAGAGATAAACGATAAACCGGCACCTAAAATTAACGTTGTCCAATCAACTACATGATCCCCTAATGCCAGCTCAATGGTGTAATACAAGCCCATCATTGAGATCACTGGAATTGCGAGTAAAAATGAAAAACGCGCAGCGCTTTGTTTATTCATCCCCAGCATTAAACCGGCGGTCATAGTAATACCCGAGCGTGACGTACCAGGGATCATCGCCATCGCTTGCGCCATACCGATCATCAGTGCTGATTTCCAAGTTAATTGATAAATTGTTTTAGTTTGCTTACCTTTTACGTCGGCATACCAAAGTAATAAGCCAAACAAAATAGTGGTGATTGCAATTACCCACGCACTGCGTAAATAGAGCTCGATTAAGTCTTTAAAAATTAAACCCAGTACAGCGGCTGGTATAGTGCCTAAAATAATCCACCAGCCAAGTTTACTATCATCTGTTGCACCTTGTGCACCAAATGATTTAAACCATGCCGCAAGTATTTCTACCACTTCTTTGCGGAAATAAATCACCACCGCAATCAAGGTACCAACGTGCACCGCAACATCGAAGGCAAGGCCTTGATCTTGCCAACCAAGAATTTGTGAAGGGAGAATGAGATGAGCTGAGCTTGAAATAGGTAAAAACTCAGTTAATCCCTGGATCAGGGCTAAAACAATAATTTCGATAATACTCATGGGTTAGTAAACTCCACCTTCCATAGTTTTTGCTTAGGGTTGTTGTAAGTATTCCACAACTGGGCAATTGTTTGCTTTGCTGTAGGATGATAAAAATCGGGGGCTATTTCTGCCAATGGCTGCAGGACAAAGGCATTTTTGGTGATTTCATCACGGGGTAACTGTGCAGGAGAATCACACACTACATCATCGTAAAACAGTAAATCTAGATCGAGTGTACGCGGGCTAAATTTTTTATCGTTATTTGTACGACCATTCTCTCGTTCAATCTGTTTGAGTAACTGACATAACTGGGGAAGCGGTATCTGTGTTTGTGCACCAATGACTGAGTTGTAAAAGTTATTACCTGCAAAGCCAACTGCTTCGCTTTCAAAGACACTGGAATGCTCGAATTCTACAAGGTGTGCTTTTAGGGCGATTAACGCTTGGCGGATATAATGTTCTTTATCAACATTAGAGCCAAGGCTAATATAAATTTGCGCCATCTTAACGTGCCTTGAGTCGGGTAATTTCAACACCTACAGTGCGTGCTTGCGCGACGGCTGCGGGTTTACTAACTCGAATGGTAACTTGTGTTGTAGCAAACTCGGTTAAAATGATAGCCGCTAGTTGCTCTACTAAGGTCTCCAATAACTCAACAGGCTTTGCTGTCGTGTGCGCGATTACTCTCTCACTTACCTTTGCGTAATCAAGTGCTAAGGCAATGTCATCGGTTTTTGCTGCGGGTTTAATATCACACAGCATCTCGATATCAAAATACAAACTCTGTTTAGTTTCTTTTTCAAAATCGTACACGCCTATGATAGTGTCAACATGTAGTTGCGATATAAAAACCTTATCCATAACTGCTCCAACTGGCAAAAACTTAAAACTCATTGACTTGAGTCTACATCGGCTATAATTTGCATTTATAGCCTTTATACACTTTAACTGTGTTTTATTATGTAAAAATTACCCATACAATAGCCTATAGGTACATCATGTAAAAATTACCCATATGATATAAGCGTATAGATACATTATGTATCTGCTATTTGAACCACGAAAAGTATGAATGCAATTTTTGCGGCCAATGATAGCCGAAAAACTGCGATTAAAAAATAAGGAAGCGCGTGATAGCCGTTTTAATGTTAGTTTTAGCCTATTTACTCGGGTCGATTTCATCAGCCATTTTAGTGTCTCGGCTATTTAAACTACCCGATCCTCGCAGCAATGGCTCAAACAACCCTGGCGCAACTAATGTTTATCGTCTTGGTGGGGCTTTTCCAGCCTGCTTAGTCTTAGTGTTTGATATTCTCAAAGGGACTATTCCTGTCTGGGGAGCTTATTTTTTACAACTTGAACCACTAATGCTGGGATTGATAGGGGTTGCTGCGTGTTTAGGACATATGTTTCCGGTATTCTTTCACTTTAAAGGCGGTAAAGCAGTTGCAACTGCATTTGGAACATTGCTACCCATTGGCTTGTTGTTAGGCGGGTTATTAATTTCAACCTGGGTGGCTGTTGTTGCTATTACACGCTATTCGTCACTTGGGGCATTAGTTGCCGTTTCTTTAGCGCCATTATACACTTGGTGGATCAAACCGCTTTATACCTTACCAGTAACATTTTTAACTATTTTGATTATCTTTCGCCACCACGCCAATATTAAACGTTTATTTAGTGGCAAAGAACCTAAAATTGGTGACAAAAAAACGCCACCAACTAAAGATGATAACAATACTTAAATTTAAATAGCCTCTAAACTATCTATCGGCCAACGTGGTTTCGTTTTCATATCAAGGCTGGCAAACTGCCCAGCCTTTAAGCGCTGCATACCCGCATAGGCGATCATGGCACCATTGTCAGTACAAAACTCTGTGCGCGGATAATAAACCTGTCCTTTCATGCCTTGCATTACACGCTCTAGTTGCGCACGTAGCTGTATATTGGCGCTTACACCACCGGCAATTACTAAGCGATTTATACCCGTTTGCTTTAAAGCACGCTTACATTTAATAACTAATGTATCAATAACTGCGGTTTGAAACGCATGAGCGATATCGGCTTTGGTTTGCTGATCATCGGCATTATTACGAATAGTAATTGCAGCCGCCGTTTTCAAGCCGCTAAAACTAAAGTCAAGGCCCGGTTTATCTGTCATTGGTCGTGGGAAAATAAAGCGCTTAGGAACACCTTGCTCAGCAAGTTTAGCTAACCGTGGCCCACCAGGGTAATCTAAACCAAGTAACTTAGCTGTTTTATCAAATGCTTCGCCTGCAGCATCATCTACCGATTCACCCAATACTTCATACTGACCAATCCCAGCGACTTTAACCATCATGGTGTGTCCACCTGATACGAGTAAAGCAATAAACGGAAATTCAGGCACGTTTTCTTCAAGCATTGGCGCCAGTAGATGGCCCTCCATATGATGAACAGCCACTGCTGGAATATTCCACCCATAGGCAAGTGAGCGTCCAATTGAAGTACCCACTAATAATGCTCCCACCAGTCCTGGGCCTGCAGTGTAAGCAATACCATCGATATCTTCAGGTCCGCAACCGGCCTGTGCAAAAGCAGCATCGATTAATGGCAAGGTTTTACGAACATGATCTCGAGATGCAAGTTCAGGCACTACACCGCCATAATCTGCATGCACTTTGACTTGGCTATAGAGTTGATGAGCAAGTAGACCTTGTTCATCATCATAGATTGCAATTCCCGTTTCATCACACGACGATTCAATGCCTAAAATTCGCACTGCAGTTTTCTCCCATGCCCTTTGGCACTTTTAAATTCTTAAAATAAATCTCTTAATCAGAGTTTTGGTTACTTAAAGTGTAATACCAATGTTTGTTTGTCCATCAGCGATAGCATGTTGCTTTAACGCTTTCACATTTTCAGCTGTTACTCTGCCCATCTGCTCAACAAAATCAATTAACTCGCCTAACACTTCAATTTCGTATTGCATTAACGGATGTTCACGTACCGCTGTATTATCAGCCAGCTCACCTTCAACCGTTAATTGATATTCAATAAAACGCGCAACAGTCGCCTGAGAGATTTTACTAATGCTGATAAATTCTTGCTCATCTTTGGCAATTAAACCATGCATTAAACCTAATAAGGCAGTGGCGGCATCTATAGCAGGATAAGTACCGAACATATCAAAATCAGCGAGTTCTGGAACATTAGGCTCTATTTTCTCAATTTGCTTTTCAAGGCTTATTTTACTTTTCGGCAGTAAGATTTTTTCCCAACACAAATTAAGTGCACTGCGTAAAATAGCTTCGTCACCAAATCCTGTTGCTTCACTAAATAAACCATAATTAGGTAGCATGCGTTCAATTAATGCTGCTGCCAGTACCGCTTGCTGCAAATAGTTAAGCTCTCTTATACGCTGAAAATTATTCGCTTTAGTCATTATTTGGTGTCCTACAAGACCAACAAATTTCAAATGTTGGCCCATTATGCTCATTACAGTTGGGGCATACCCAATCAGGAGCGGATTGTTGTACTTGAGTGTAGTTTACCAATATTTGCCGCGCCTGGCGCTCTTTAATCACAAAAACCTGCACTCTCACTTGAGTTTGATCTAAAGGTATTTCGCCAGCAGCTCCTTGCAAGGACTCACCAAGTAACTGGCACTCAATATTGCTGTTGAGTAATAACCCTTTGACAATGTTTGCCTCTACCGCATTTGCAGCGCAATAGATTGTTAACCATTGAAATGGTGTTTGCTCTGTATTGTTGTTATTTATTCTATTTTGCAATGACAACCTCTTTTACTTTGCGATTAAATTACCCTAAGCTACTCTAAGCGAAGTAATTGTTATATAGGAAATAATCATGACCCTCACAACACCTGGACTGCTGTTCCCTGCAATCTCTTTGTTGTTATTAGCATATACCAACCGGTTTTTAGTGCTAGCACAATTAATTCGTGAACTTAACGCCCGCGAAGGAGAGACTATTCGACCATTAGTCGTTGCGCAAATAACTAACTTGAGAAAACGCATTAGACTCATTAGAACCATGCAAGTCTATGGCGTTGCATCTTTTTTAATGTGTACACTTTCAATGTTTGCATTATTTATCGAGTTTAAAACCACTGGCGTAATTTTATTTGGTATTAGCCTAGCCTGCCTTGCTCTATCGTTGTTAACCTCTTTATATGAAATACATATTTCATGTGACGCAATTGAAATTGAACTTAAAAACATTGAAAAAAAACCACTGAGCAACAAGGCAGACTAAAAAACAAGCACTATACTATTTAGGAGAATGATAAAACTAAAGGTGTAAATGTGAACGACTTTTTATTTTCAGAAAATGCCATTGAAGAGTCAGAAACTCAGTCACCACAGGCGTTTTGGAATATTCTCGTGGTCGATGATGAAGATGATATTCACCAAGTCACTAAGCTTGTGTTATCAGGATTTACTTTTGAAGATAAAGCCTTATGTTTGCACCATGCTTACTCAGCGCAAGCCGCAAAAGAATTATTACAACAAGATCTCGATTTTTCGGTTGGCCTAATTGATGTAGTCATGGAAACTAGCCATGCGGGTTTAGACCTAATAAAATTTATCCGTGATGATATCAATAACCACGACATCCGCCTTATTCTTCGAACAGGTCAACCTGGCGAAGCCCCTGAAGAAGCTGTGATACGTGAATACGACATTAACGATTACAAAAATAAAACTGAGCTGACGGCAATAAAAATGAAAACATTATTGTATTCAGCTCTGCGTTCACATCGTGATATTCAAATTATTGAGCGTCATAGAAAAGGTCTTGAAAAAATAATCAACGCTTCTAGCTCATTTTTAAAATGTGATAGTGTCCATGAATTTGCATCAACAATTTTATCCCATGTAACCAATGTTATGGGCTTAGATGACACTGAAATTTATTGTGCAGCAGCTGTTAACCAACAAACATCTCCTGCCACTGATTTTAAGCTACTGGCAGCCTCTGGTGTTGAGCCTGAACCTAATGCCAATATGATCCCCGAAGATGTAAAGCAATTATTTGTTGAGGCACACAATCGCAAATCATCCCAAAAAACCATGCATGACTACATTGGCTATTTTCCAACTCAGGCAGGCCTCGAAACAATGCTGTATGTACGTAAAGGCTCGTTATTAGGAACCACCGATTATCAACTTTTGGAGTTTTTTGCCAACAATATTGCTCTGGCTTACGATAACCTGAAATTACGCGAAATGATGAAGGATTCGCAAAAAGAGCTATCATATATTCTCGGTGAAGCCGTTGAAAAACGTTCAAAAGAAACCGGTTCACATGTTAAAAGAGTTGCGCACTATAGTGAACTGTTAGGTAAGTTATATGGCTTAAATAACTTTGAGTGTGAAGTGATAAAACTCGCCTCACCCTTACACGATATTGGAAAAATAAGTATTCCAGATCATATTCTCAATAAACCCGGTAAGCTGGATGATCAAGAGTGGGCCATTATGCAAACTCACGCCGAAGTTGGTTATGATATTCTGAAGAGTTCGAATAATGAAATCTTAAAGTGTGGTTCAATCATTGCGTATACACATCATGAAAAATGGGACGGCTCTGGCTACCCAAATCAACTTGCAGGTAAAGATATTCATATTGTTGGCCGTATTACAGCTCTAGCGGATGTTTTTGATGCCCTTGGCAGTGATCGTTGCTACAAAAAAGCTTGGCCACTTGAAGAGGTGCTCGATTTGCTCAAGGAGCAGAGTGGCAAACAGTTTGAACCTAAACTTGTGGACATATTTCTTAACAATTTAGCACTTTTTTTGGAGATAAAAGAGCGTTACCCTAACTGATAGTTGTAAAAATTATGTGAAATACACTTTTCAAATTGGGTACAATGGATTACTATCCATTAAATTAATATCAATTATGTTCGCCAGTAGTGCGGCTTACTTATACAAAGGACTATAAAAGTGAGATTTGAACAATTAGAGCAATTTGTGGCTTTAGGTCAGCTACGACATTTTCGCCAAGCGGCCGAAACAACCAAAATTAGCACCTCAGCATTGACTCGCAGCATTCAAACCTTAGAGGACGAAGTTGGCTATGAATTAGTTAAACGCTCGACCCGCTCAGTGAAACTAACAACTGAAGGTGAGCTGTTTTTAGAGTACGCACAAGACACTTTAAGCAAGCTCGAAGAAACTAAAAAGCGTTTATTCCAATCAATTAATGGCTGCGCCAATGAGAAATTGGTAATTGGCTATACCAATCATGCAAGTGCAATAGTGCCTATTTCATGTGGCCAATTTCTAGCACAATACCCTCATGTAAAAATTGAAATGCAACTACAAGAACAAAGTGAGTTGGTGCGTAAGCTACAGTTAGGTGAAATTGATATTAGCGTTTGTTCGCAAGCAGTTAATAGTATTGGCAATGACATACACTTACCTGATCAACTTATTTTATTCGTTGCAAAAAGTCATCCTCTTGCGAATAAGAACAATCTTTGCAAACAAGATTTAAACGATTACCCTATGTATAGTTGTTTTTCACAATCAAAACAAATTCAAGCTATGCTGAATGAGGCTGTCGATAGTTTGAACAAGAGCAGCAGTATAAAAGTTGGCAGTATTGAGCAAGTAATGGACGGGTTGTGTAAATCAAACCATGTTGCAATTAGCAGTATTGAACATGCAAGTTCGGTCGCAGAGAATAATAATCTGCTCCAGTTAAAAACCAATAAGAACTTAGCTCATGAGCAATTGATTGTACAAACCAGCCAGCAAGTTACTGCTGACGACCCAATAAACCAGCTCCTGTCATTAATAGAAAAGACAGCGTTATCAATTAATTCTTAAGTAACAGCATGAAAACCAAGCCTAAAGCAGAACTCTGGCTTGGTTTCTAAATCTTCAGTAGTACCTTTGCATCATTTTAAGCTAAACTACGCGCCTTCCCTGCTATATAGTACAATTAATGAGCCTTAACCTGATCCCTGGACGTTATTTAACTGACATAGAAACTCATGGCTACGCCGTGATCGAAAATATGTTTGATGAAACACTGACTAACGCGTTGATAGAAGATTGTTATTGTATCAACCCCAATTTTAAATCAGCAGGAATTGGCCGTCAGCAGGATTTACAAATAGACAAGAGTATACGCACCGACAAGACCTTTTGGTTTGATGGTAGTAGCCAAGCTCAAATTGATTATCAAAATGCGCTAGAAGATATTAGAGTAAATTTGAATCGTTATTTCTTTTTGGGTTTATTTGATTATGAGTGTCACTATGCGAAATACCAGCATGGCGACTTTTATAAAAAGCATTACGACGCATTTAAAGGGCGATCGAACCGTGTATTTACTACTGTATTTTACTTAAATACAGTGCAATCTGGTGGTGAGTTAGTGATTTACAAACCTAAAAGTAAAGACGTTGAAATCACTATTCAGCCTAAAGCTGGTACGTTCGTAATGTTTGAAAGCGAACGCTTTATGCATGAAGTACTGCCGACAATTGATAATCGCTATTCAGTTGCGGGTTGGTTTAGGAAAAACACTTCAATCAGTGGCGTCATTGATCCACCTCGCTAACACTATAGATTAAATGGCAAGGACGCCACTAAGCCAATAAAAACGACCATACCGACATAATGGTTATTTAAAAAAGCTTTAAAACAATGCTCTCTATTACGACTATGAATTAGAAATTGTTGGTAAACCAAAAAGCCACATGCCACACATAGACCAAGCCAATACGGCATTGCTAATTGACTCGTATAACCAATTAAAGCCAACAAACCTATAAATACACCATTTAGCGCAAAAATAATGATTCGATCGGCACTACCAAACAATATCGCTGTAGACTTTACGCCAATTTTCAAATCATCATCTCTGTCTACCATGGCATACATAGTATCGTATGCCGTAGTCCACGCAATATTAGCGATAAATAACAACCAGCCAAGCAGTGGGATAGTACCTGTTGCAGCCATAAAAGCCATCGGAATAGCCCAACCAAAAGCTGCACCTAGCACTATTTGCGGTAGATTAGTGTAACGTTTCATAAATGGGTAGCTAAATGCCAATAGCAATGCCCCGACTGACAATAATATGGTTTGCCAACTGAGTAACAACACCAGTATGAAAGCAATTATGATAAGCAACAAAAATAAGCTTAATGCTTCGCCACTACTCACCAAGCCAGAAGCTAAGGGTCTTTGTGCTGTGCGTTTTACCGCGCCGTCAATTTTACGATCTGCGTAATCATTAATAACACAACCTGCGCTGCGCATAACAAATACACCAAAGCTAAATACCACAAAATTAAGTATGCTTGGCATACCATCACTTGCAAGCCACAATGCCCAATATGTAGGCCACAATAGCAATAAAGTACCGATAGGCTTATCGGTGCGCATTAACTGCTTATAATACGGTATATGAGCAATGTGCAAGGCGGCAAATTTCATAGATATAGATAAGCCTCTGGTAAAAATATTTCAGCTACTAAAAAACGGCTTTGCGCCAACGAAAAAATACTGCGACGCCCCCACAAGGGTTTTACAACTACAGAGTATTGGCTAACAAGTTGCTGTACTGGGTGCTGACAATCAAAACGCGCTATTTCAATTTCGGTACGTTTTAAGTCCGGATGTTGAAAAATAACATCACCTAAAGGCCGATTACCCAGTGCCAATAATTGCTGTTGTTGCATATCATCGGTGGCAGGCAGCCAGCTTTGTGCGTATACCATAGGGATGCCATCACAAAGCAACAAAACCTCACGATTAATACCAATACGTTGTGAACAATCTAATAATTGTTGTTGTGAAATACTCAATTCAAACTCTTTCTCACTAAGCACTTTTACAGAGAATTCACCACACTGTGTTTTTAATTTAGCCGTCAGTGAGTTGGGCTCAAGTAGCCAGTCTTGCTCGTTACAAGACAAAGAATTGATTGATGTACCTAACTGCCAATCCGCAGTTACAGAAACAGGAAATGTGATCACGATAACTCTATTTAATAATAACCCTTTAAATGATACCACTGCCCGCGTCGGGGAAAAAGTGATGATTAATGAATATAATAGCTGCATCAGCCTGTATCTTAGCCATTATTACGTATAGACTAATAACAATTAATTACAGGGCTCTCTACTGAATATGAAAAAAACGCTTTACGCTGGCATATTAATTAGCACTTTCTTTATTAGCTTGTTTAGCAGCTTTGCAAGCAAAGCTGAATCAACTGTGGGCTACTTTGGTTTCGAACCCGATATCATTACCAACTATATTGGTCAGAGTAATAAAAAGTTAGGTTATGTGCGTATTACTGTAGATTTAATGCTCAGTGATATGTCAAACATTGCTATTGTTGAGCATCACACCCCGTTACTTAGAGATGCATTGGTAGAAATTTTATCAAAAGAGCCTGAAGAAAAAATTAAATCACTCACCGGCCGTGAAGAGATCAGAAAGCGTTGTGCCGAAAAACTCAAAACCCTGTTAAAACAAGAAACAGGGCAAGAGATCATTCGCGAAGTATTATTTACTAAATATTTATATCACTAAGTACTTATATAACTGAGTATCTTAAGCTGTTTTTTTAGTAAACAATTGAGCGGTAAACGCGTAAGCCATACCGCTTAATAGCCCACCTAAGTGCGCCCAGTTAGCCATACTTACAAACAACATGTCAGCAAAGCCTAGTACCAGCCAAATCAGCATAAAACCAATAATACCATTAGTTACTAAAGCCGGTTGTTGCGGGTTCAATGCCCGATGGATCCAACAAAACCCAAGTAAACCATAAACAACGCCACTTAAGCCGCCAAAGTTAGGGCCAACCATAATAAACTCAGCCCAATTACTAAATAGCGCGGTCACTAAAAAAAGACCTACTAAAGTACTTTTACCACTGAGCTTTTCAATACCATCGCCTAGCATGATCCACCACATAATATTAAACACTAAGTGCACAGCAGTAAAATGCACAATTGCAGGTGTAAGCCAAGTTAATGGTTGATCGGGTTTAAACTGTAATACGCTATAAATTGACTCAAAGCCACCGAGTAAGAAGGCAATGTAAATACCTACACATAATAAAGTGACCGTTTGGTTTAACCAGCTCAATGCTTTAAAGCGTGCTTTTAAATTTAATTCTTGGCCTTGATAGCTCAACGGTGACTGCGTACTTCCTACTTGCCAAGATGCCTCTTGATAACGGGCATGATTGGGGTTTTCTACAAACGCTTGCCATAATGGCTGAGCTTGATGGAAATGCTCTGGGGCAACACAAATAATTACCGTTTTTCCATCTTGCGATCGAAGCTCGCCCTGTAAGCCTTGGCTTTTTATATAATCAATAAAGCCTTGTGCTGCACGTGGATTATTTATACTCCCCAGTTCGATCATCGTTCCACTTGCTCCGGCAATTGGGTTTCCCACTGGGTAAAACCACCATCCATACTGTATACATCTTCAAAGCCTTGCTCAGCTAAGTAGCTGGCTGCGCCTTGTGAGCTCATACCATGATAACAAACAATAATAATTGGCTGATCAAACTCTTTGTTCATCATAAATTCGCCAATATTGGCATTTGATAAATGCTCTGAACCCGGAATATGCCCTGCTTGATACGAATTAGGATCGCGAATATCAGCAATCACGACATCATCTTTATTAAGTAGTGCTTGAGTTTCGGTAATTGAAATATGCTTAAATGCCATAGTACTCTCTTATAATTACAAAAAAGGCGACAAATGCCGCCTTTAATTCTCTTAACAAGTGGATAATTAATTCCAGTTAAGAATTACTTTCCCCGATTGGCCTGAAATCATCATATCAAAGCCAGCTTGGAAGTCATCTATTGAATATTGATGAGTGATGATTGGGTTTAGATCGAGCCCTGACTGAATAAGACTGGCCATTTTGTACCAGGTCTCAAACATTTCACGGCCATAAATCCCTTTGATCACTAAGCCTTTAAAAATCACTTGGTTCCAATCAACCGCCATATCAGATGGTGGAATACCTAGCATGGCAATTTTACCACCGTGATTCATGTTATTTAACATGCTATTAAATGCAACCGGTACGCCTGACATTTCTAGACCAATATCAAAGCCTTCTGTCATACCAAGCTCTTTAATAATATCTTCAAGCTTTTCATTAGCCACATTAACTGCACGCGTTGCGCCCATTTTACGCGCAAGGTCTAATCGGTATTCATTGACATCGGTGATCACTACATGACGTGCGCCAACATGTTTTGCAACTGCAGCAGCCATAATACCAATTGGGCCTGCACCTGTGATCAAGACATCTTCACCCACTAAATCGAATGACAGTGCTGTGTGTACTGCATTACCGAATGGGTCAAAAATAGAAGCTAACTCATCACTGATATTGTCTGGAATTTTAAATGCATTAAACGCTGGGATCACTAAATACTCGGCAAAAGCCCCCTCGCGGTTAACACCTACACCAGTGGTGTTACGGCATAAATGAACACGCCCAGCGCGACAGTTACGACAATGGCCACAGGTAATATGCCCTTCGCCCGATACTCGGTCACCAACACTAAAACCGCGAACTTCTTGACCCATATCAACCACTTCACCGACATATTCATGACCTACTACCATAGGCGTAGGAATGGTGTTTTGCGCCCACTCATCCCACTTATAAATATGTACGTCAGTACCACAAATAGCGGTTTTACGAATTTTGATTAATAAATCGTTATGCCCAACTTCAGGTTTTGGCGCATCCGTCATCCAAATACCTGGTTCTGCTTTTAATTTAGATAATGCTTTCATGAATCACACTCAATAAAAAAACCGCTGCGAAGGCAACGGTTTAAAATAAATTAATTAGATAATGCCCATTTCTTTACCAATACGGGTAAAGGCGTCAATTGCGGTATCTAATTGCTCAATGCTGTGCGCAGCAGAAATTTGTGTACGAATACGCGCTTGGCCTTTTGGCACCACTGGGAATGAAAAACCAGTGACGTAAATGCCTTCTGCTAATAACTTATCAGCCATTGCCGACGCAACTTTAGCATCACCTAACATTACTGGAATAATCGCGTGATCTTTACCCGCACAGGTAAATCCAGCCGCTTCCATTTGCTCACGGAAGTATTTAGCGTTTGACCATAACTTAGCACGCAATTCACTGCCATTTTCGAGCATTTCTAATACTTTGATTGATGCTGTAACGATTGAAGGCGCTAATGAGTTTGAGAATAAATATGGGCGAGAGCGCTGGCGTAACCATTCAACTATTTCTTTTTTACCTGATGTATAACCACCCGATGCACCGCCAAGCGCCTTACCTAAAGTGCCGGTAATAATATCAACACGGTCTAGCACGTTGCAGTACTCAGGTGTGCCTTTGCCGTTTTCACCGACAAAGCCAACGGCATGAGAGTCATCAACCATAACAAGTGCATTGTATTTATCAGCAAGGTCACAGACCGCTTCAAGATTACAAATAACCCCATCCATTGAGAACACACCATCGGTGGCGATTAATTTTGTTTTTGCACCCGCTTCATCGGCAGCAATCAATTGCTTTTCAAGATCTGCCATATCATTATTTGCATAACGGAAGCGCTTTGCTTTACATAAACGAACGCCATCAATGATAGAAGCATGATTTAACGAATCAGAGATAATCGCATCATCAGCGCCTAAAATTGTTTCAAATAAACCGGTATTGGCATCAAAACATGATGAATATAAAATCGTGTCTTCAGTTTCTAAAAATTCACTGATCTTCTTCTCTAATGTTTTATGAATGTCTTGTGTACCACAAATAAAGCGTACTGACGCAACACCAAAGCCATGGTCATTTAAGCCGTTTTGTGCAGCCTGAATCAGCTCAGGGCTATTCGCTAAACCTAAGTAATTATTTGCACAGAAGTTAATAACTTTATCACCAGAAGCAACTTGAATTTGTGCTTGCTGCTGCGAAGTAATAATACGCTCATTTTTATATAAGCCTTCGGCTTTTACATCTTCAATTTGCTGCTGAAGCTGAGTAAAAAACGCAGATGCTCTCATCTGTAATCTCCAAATTATTGAACGGGGTGAGCGTACTTAAGTTAACACGGCTCATCTTTGTGGCTATTGTAAAAGTTTAGTCAAACAAATGCACTGTTTGTAGTTCATCGCAGAAATAAGGAACTGACAACTTATGCTGCCAGTTTACATTGGGCTATAGCAGTATTGAGGGTAAGTCTGCTAACGAATCACAAACATGATCTGCCGAGTCGATGGCTACCGCATCAAACTCCTGCCCGGATCGTACAAGCACCCGAGTGCCAATAACCGCTTTACTTGCCGCTTGCATGTCGCTTAGTTTGTCTCCAACCATAATGCTGCAAGCAGGATTGATATGATGATCAGCGATGCCTTGCAGTAACATGCCCGGAGCTGGTTTACGACAATCACACTCTTTGAGGTATTCGGGTAATGCTTTTTTCGGGTGGTGTGGGCAAAAGTAAACATCCGTCACCTTTACTTGATGCGCAGCAAATTGGGCTATCATCCACTGTGTTAAAGCGTGAAAATCCGCCTCTGAATAGTAACCACGGCCAATACCAGATTGATTAGTCACTATGATCAGTTTATAGCCTGCATCAGCAAACGCCTTACATGCAGTAAATACGCCTGGCACAAATTCAAATTTATCCGACTCATAAACATAACCATGATCGATATTAACCACGCCATCACGGTCTAAAAATAAGGCTTTATTGATATTGCTCATAATTGCTCTTTCTCAACCACAAGGTCAAACATCAAAGCTACTTCATCAACACTTATTTGGCTCATTAGATCACTGCCTTTAACCCGCGTACCCCAAGGTAATCGCTCAGCGGTTTTACCAGTTTGCTTGAGTAAGTTTTGGTGATATACCTCAACCACGTAATTTTGATATAAATAGGGTCCAGTGCGTTTCGGGTTTGAGTGGGCATATAAACCAATAACGGGAGTGCCTACGGTGACGGCCATATGAGCAGGGCCTGTATCAGGTGCTAATACCAATGCAGCTCGTTTAAGTACGCAAAGCAACTCTTTGAGTTTGGTTTTACCCACTAAATTAAGGATTGGCGTTGTAGTGGCTGCAATAATGTCATCACTGAGCGTCACTTCAAGCTCTGTCGGGCCACCCGTAATCACCACATGAAACCCTTGCTTGTAGGCATGTTCTGCAAGCTTAGCATAGCGTTCAGCCAGCCAATTGCGTTCTTTTTTACTGGCAGCTGGAGAAATCACAAAAATTCGCCCCTCTAATCGCTCCGTACCAAGTAATTCATCAGCATTACTTTGATCATGTTCGCTGACTGGCATTTGCCAGTTTGGTTGATAATCAGGTACACCTATCGCCTGCGCAAAGCCTTTAAAGCCTTCTAACACATGAGCCTGCTGCTGTGGTGCAATGCGCTGGTTAATAAACAAGCTATGCAATTCTTTTGAGCGCGCCCAATCAAAACCAATTTTAACTTTTGCAGGAATACAACGCGCCACTAAGTTAGCTCGAAGTGCCACTTGCATATGCAGCAACACATCAAACTTACGCCCTTTAAATTGTTGTTTTAATTGCTGATAGGCTGCTTTGCCTTGTTTTTTATCAAACACCACCAGCTCAACACCGGGTAAATCAGCTAGTAACATGGCTTCAATTTTGCCGACCACCCAGGTAACTTTTGCATTGGGGTGCGCTTTTTGAATTGCCTGCACTGCAGATACGCCATGGCAAACATCACCAATTGCTGAGAGTCTTAAAATACAAATATCTGAATAGGTGGTTGAGTCAGTCACAGGTGTCCTTTGCTTTATGCTGGATAATTATCATGATCTTAAATTAACCACCCACTATTGCAAGCACTTATGCTCGGCTTTAAAACAGGTTAAGATAGCACTATCACCTGCAATAAAATAAGTACGCCATGTTTAACCAGCAAACCATCAATGAACACATTATTTTAAGCCATCCTGAGCATAGTGCCGAAATTAGCTTAAATTGGTTTGATAATGAATATTGGCAGCAGCAAGGAAAAATTGTCGGCGCCAAAAAAGGTCGCGCAACTGCATGGTTTTTCTGCCATAACGGGCTAACAGCAGTGCTCAGGCATTATTGGCGTGGCGGTTTAGTGGGTAAAGTGCTAAGTGATCAATATGTGTTTTTTGGACTGGAAAAAACCCGTGTTTACCAAGAGTTTTCATTAATGATGAAACTGTGCGAATTAGGTCTAAATGTACCAAAGCCGATTGCAGCTAAAATATCGCAAGCTGGCTTAATTTACCGTGGCGATATAATTACTCAAGCTGTTGCAGGCGCACAAAGTGTGCTTGATATATTAAAACAACGTCCCTTTAGCGCACAAGAGTTAATTAAAGTAGCACACACGATTGCGGATTTTCATAATCATGGGGTGTATCACGCTGATTTGAATATTAACAACATTCTATTTGATGAAACGGGCGAGATATACATTATTGACTTTGACCGCGGTGAACTAAAACTCCCCGCCAGTAATTGGCAACAAGCTAATATGACCCGCCTTGCTCGTTCGTTTCATAAAGAGCAAGGACGAAATAAAGTAATGCATTGGCAAACTACAGACTGGCAGCAGTTACACACAGCATACCAGTCCACTCTTAAAATATAGCCGTTAAGCCTTTATTTTACTGATCACTTTTGACGTAGAGCAGCCATTTAAAAACTCAAGTACTTCAACTTTTCCGCCATGGCGAAGTACATGATCAGCGCCTGCAATTTGTTCAACAGTGTAATCTCCACCCTTTACTAAGATATCAGGACTGATCAGCTCAATTAATTTAGCGGGTGTATCGTTTTCTTCAACTGCACCAAATGGAATTACCCAATCAACTGATGCCAAAGCGCTCAGCACCATAGCACGCTCATCAAGCGGGTTAATAGGGCGCTCAGGACCTTTTAAACGCGTTATTGATTCATCATTATTTAAACCGACGACTAGACGATCTCCACGTGCTTTGGCTTGTGCTAAGTAACGCACATGCCCCGCATGTAAAATGTCAAAACAACCATTGGTGAACACGATAGTTTCACCATTTTGCTTTGCAAACTCAATATGCTGAAGCACATCATCAAATGGGGTTTGATAATGCTCGCCGGTTTTTTGTAAGTATTGACCTAACTTACGACTTAACTCTTCAGGCGATACCGTGGCTGCCCCTAATTTACTCACTGCAATTCCAGCCGCAAGGTTAGCAATTTCCACAGCATCTTTAGGCTGCATTCCTGCACCTAACATCACCGCCAGAGTTGCAATAACAGTATCACCAGCGCCAGTAACATCACTGACTTCAAGCTGTTGCGCTGCAAAATCGTGTTTTTCATCGGCACTAATAAGTGACATACCTTGCTCTGAGCGAGTCAATAGCATGGCCGCGATCCCTGCATTGCTGATCAGTGCTCGAGCACTGTCTGCTAAATGCTGTTCCGAATCTGTTTTACCACCGGCAAGCTTGAATTCATTCAAGTTAGGAGTAATAAAATCAGCACCGCGATATAAGTTTAAGTCTGAGGATTTAGGATCAATTAGAACTGTTTTTCCAGCACCTTTAGCAAGTTTTATCATTTGCTGGATCAAGCTTAATGAGCCTTTGTTATAATCTGAGAACAAGACAAAGTCGTACTCATCTAATACTAATTCCAGACGGTTTAAAAGTAGTTGACTGTGTTGCTCAGTAAACATCTCTTCTAAGTCAAGTCTAACGACTTGTTGATGACGGCTAATCACACGCATTTTTGAAATAGTTGGCAAATCACAAACACTGACTAATTGTGAATCTATACGTTCATCAGCAAGAATTCGCTCTAATATTTGGCCGCTTTCATCTTCACCAATTAAACCCAACAAGCCAACTTTACCATCTAAACGGGCAATATTTTTTGCCACGTTTGCGGCGCCACCGGCTTTATCTTCAAATTTACTTACTTTAACTATAGGCACAGGTGCTTCTGGCGATATGCGCCCTGAATCACCATGCCAATAACGGTCAAGCATCACATCCCCAACCACTAATATTTTAGCGTTAGACAGTTTTTTTAATAACGCTAAATCCATTAACTCTGCCCCGCTACAACCATATCAATGGCTTCACATAACCAATGACCAATAAACATATGTGCTTCTTGAATACGTGCGGTTTCGTCATCTTTAATAATAATGGATAATTTAGCGATATCTTTTACTTTACCGCCATCGCGGCCTGTAAATGCAACTGTATAAGCACCTATTTCATTTGCAGCAGCTAACGCTAAATTAATATTAGCGCTAGTACCAGAGGTAGTTAAACCAATCACTAAATCCTCAGGCTTACATAACGCAAGAACTTGACGCTCAAAAACTGTGTCAAAGTGATAGTCATTACTATGCGCAGTTAAGATGGAAGTGTCGGTTGTTAGCGCCATAGATGCTAATGGGCCACGTTCTAATTTGTAGCGTACGACGAACTCTGCTGCTAAATGCTGAGCATCTGCTGCGCTGCCACCATTACCAAACCAAACTACTTTTCCACCAGCTTGCAAAGTACTGTGGCAAACTTCAAGCAATTGCATTACTTGAGGGTGATATGTTTCCATCGTTTCAAACAATACTTGGTGACGGGTTAAACTTTCAAGGTAGCTGCTCGCTACAGAATCAATATTAGACATGGGTAATCCTCTCAAAATTAGTCTGACTAGCTACTACCAAAAAAGTGCCACTGACAACCACGTATAGTTATCACCAAATACATCTTCGCCGTAAGTTAAAGTTGTTTCAATATTATATTCTTGCCACTTTCGGTTGTTACTAATTTGTAATTCAATGGCTTTTTCGTAATCTGCCGTAGTTTGACCAAACTCATTTAAATAGTTACTTTTATTTTCAATGCTGGTTACTTTTGCACGCCACATAGAACTAAAATTTTCATTATAAACAAGCTCAACGGAATGAACTTGAGTCGGTGGCGCATCAGCATATACATTTAAAGGCCCTTCGGCATGCTCGTTTAAATACCGCTGATCAGCTGCAAAGTGACCGGTACTAAATCCGTCTTTGGTATTGCCATACGTTGGGTAAACTTGATTTACGTACCATAAACTATGCATATTGGTATATTCATATCTCAACGACAATTCTTTTGTTAATTGCGGTAAGAATAAGCCTACATTTGCAACCGTGTTGCCAAATTGGTAATTTTTATGATTTTTAGTATCTTCGCCACCGTATTCAAAATAAAACTCGGTGGGCATACCCCAATCAAAATTAATACTACTGGTAATCGTGACATATTGATCACCCAGCTCATTATCACGCCCTCCTTCAACCATACCTGCATTATCATTGCCGGCAGGATCAAAAAAGGCGTCAACTACATCGCTAAAGCCAACATCGCGAGGCCCACCACCAAATTGCATCATACGATTAATGCCGATTTTCCAACCCTCTACAGGCTCTAAACTAATATGTGTGCCAGCTAAACGAGGTGTGCCATCATGTAATTCATTTTGATATAATATGCCTTTTTCAACATGCTCAAGCTCAGAATAGTAAAGCTCAAAATCAAAGTTCCACCAATTATGAGCTGGTGCCACCATCCCTAATGAAATAGATGGCGAGGTACGGGCATTAGTAGAAATAATCTGAGCTGATTGTTTGAACGGCGAAAACCAATGCTCTTTGTAACCAATATTTAACTGCAAGTCATCGCCAGCAAAGCTGACAAAACTATTATAATTAATAAATTTATTTTGCTTCGCGCGATAATCGACACCTACTTGCATCAAGGTATAGTCATTAGGACGCCAAATACCCTCAAAGAATACTTGCCCCCACTCATCAGAGCTCAAACCACGTTGATTGGCAAGTTTGGTTGCATTGCTGCCATCAGCACGCACCTTAACACCTACTCGAGTAATATTATCGCTGCCTTGATAAGGCTTAATTTTAGCACGTATTTCCGCGACTAAACTTGGCTGTGCATTTTGCAATTTAGTAAGTGCCGCTTCAACTTCCTTTAGGCGATAAGGCTTTGTCATCGGTGTGCCTGACGTCAATGCAAATAACGTATCGAGTTGATGATCAAGCTGTGCATCCATGCCAATTGGTAAGTAAGCAGTTGGTGTTGCAAGTGAAGGCAATGCGCAACTCATAAAACTGGTTAATACCACGGCTTTTATCAATTTGAATTTCATAACGACTATATTTTTCATTAAGGGACGCAAATATTACCAAATTAGCCGTAACTAAACACCCAAAACTCTCTATTCTAACGCTTTTTAACAATTTCGCATTTTGCTTAAAGTGTATCCGCGTTATCATTAGTGTTTATAATTCGAGGCTGAAAAATGGCACGCTTTTTTTATTCACTGATTCTTTATTTGCTAAGTCCTCTCATAACCTTTTATTTATATATACTTAGAGGTAAAAAGAACGCAGGTTATCGCGCGCACTTTGCTGAACGATTTGGCTTCATTACAGTAAAAAACACCTCACAAGAAAGTACAGTATTAAAAGATGATCTAATTGTGATCCATTGCGCTTCAGTTGGTGAAGTACTTGCTGCAACGCCTTTGCTTAAAGAGCTACAATACCAGCAGCCAAGTAACTCATTTATGATAACCTGTAATACTCCTACAGGCCGTGAACAAATACATAATAATTTTAAAGACTCGGTACAGTGCGCCTATTTACCTATTGATTACCCTTGTGCTACAGCGCGCTTTTTAAAGCGTGTTAAACCCACGTTAATGTGTATTTTAGAAACCGAACTTTGGCCTAATCTTATGGCGCAGTGCAAACAACAGAATATTCCTGTACTGGTACTCAATGCGCGGCTTTCAGCAAAATCACAACAGGGTTATCAAAAAGTAGCGCCATTAACTAAGGTTATAATGCAATCAATTACCGCTTTAGCTAGTCATAATCATGAAGACGCTAAACGCTTTATTGAGCTTGGCCTCAATGAGCAAAAAGTGCATATTACTGGCTCAATTAAATTTGATATAAAGCCAACTAGCGAGCAGTTAGACAAAGTCGACACCCTAAAAAGCCAATACAATAATCAGCGTTTTATCTGGGTTGCCGGTTCCACGCACCCTAGTGAGCATGAGCTGATATTAGCTGCTCAGCAGCAGCTGCTAAAACAGATTCCAGATGCACTGCTAGTTATTGCGCCGCGCCACCCAGAACAATTTGATAAGGTCGCCACATTGCTTGAAGACTCACCATTGAGCTTTAGCCGCCGCAGTAAAAATAACTATCAAAGCGAGCAAGTACTCCTTGCTGATACTTTAGGTGAATTGCAATGTTTATATGGTATGGCCAACATCAATTATATTGGCGGCAGTTTAATTGCACGTGGCGGGCATAACCCTCTCGAGTCAGCGGCATTTTCTGTCGGTGTTTTAACAGGCCCGCATACCTATAATTTCAATCATGTTTACCCTGAACTGATTGCATCAGGTGGGTGTATACAAGTAAGCGATACAAAGAAGTTAGCGGAGCAACTATACGAGCTTCATCAGCAACCAGCGTTTTGCCAGCAGCTAGGTCTACAGGGAGCACAATGTGTTGCTAACAACCAAGGCGCCATCGCGAAAACGATCACCATCATTAATAAATTTTTAGAGCCACACAATGACTGAACAAACAAAATTAACCTTACCAGAACAACAAACCCGCTTATGGGTAGCTAATGTCATTGTTAAATATAACTTTTGCCCCTTTGCCCGTAAAGAAGTTGAAAATAATTGCATTCATTATCAAACTAGCCAAGCAACCAGCATTGATGATGCTGTGATGGAGATGATCGAACAATGTATTGAACTTGATCAACAACCGACTCGAGAGACTACATTATTGATGTTTGAACAAGGCTTTACTGACTTTGAGGAATTTTTAGATTTAGTGGATTTAGCCAATGCGCTATTAGTTGCCCAAGGCTTTGAAGGTAAATATCAAATAGCCAACTTTCATCCTGACTATGTGTTTGCCGATAGTGATGACAATGATGCAGCAAATTACACTAACCGCGCGCCTTTTCCTACCTTACATCTAATTCGTGAGGCTAGTATGAGTGCAGCACTTGATGATTATAATGAACCTGAATCAATTCCAGATCACAACATCAATTTAGCTCGCCGAAAAGGCATCGACTTTTGGCAACAATTACTTGCTGGATGCAAAAAGCCGAGCGCTTAGTCACTCAGCTTTTAGCAAAAAGGAATGTTACTTTTTAACCCATTCTCCGTTCACTTCAACAAAGTGACCCGATTGGGTTTTCTCAATCGTTTTAGCAGCTGCCAGCGCTTCTACTTGAGAAAGCGACAAGTTGTTCTTTTTAGCGAGCTTTAAATATTGTGCTTTACGTTTTGCATTAATTTCATCAACCACCGCTTTTGCCTCTGCATTTTGCACCACAAGCCCTAAATAGCCCGAGCTATCCTCACCAACTAGCCCTTGATTTTTTGCATCATCTAACGAAATGGCCCAAGCCGAAAACGACAAACACACCGCACTTAATAAAGTGACAATGCTTAGTTTTTTATTTTTTACTATATTCATACTTGCTCCTTAAAATAATTCGCTGTCATCACTAAATAAACTGTCGAGTTCTTTATCAACTTTTACGCGGATTTCATGATCGACCTTAACATTTAAGTTAATTGTTATAGGCTCCTTGGCGGCCACCTCAACACGATGCGTACATGCACTGAGTAATCCCAATGCGGTCAATATTACTAACCATTTAGTCATTATTACTTCCTTTTGTTGAATACTCTTGTTCAACTTTTTGCGTAATTTCATCACTTAAGCGCAGTGCTCGTAATAGTGTGAACACGTTTTCTTCATGATTATAGTTAAAATTAACTTGCTGTGCTTGCTGTTGATTATACCCTTGCAAATTAACGCCTAAGGTCATCCAGCCGTCAGGTTTTAAGTTAATACTACTTTTAATACTCTGAATATCTAAATTTTCAAGCAAGCCAAGTATAGGCCCTAACTCTTGTTGTTGAGCCTTTACCGAATTAAAAGCTGCATTATCAGTGATAAGTAATTTAGCAGCACCTTGATTAACAAGCTGCCCACCTTTAACCTCAATACCCGCTTTTGTGAAGTAAACAGGCAAGTGTCCAGCTACATTTCCAGTTAAGCTAATACCCGATTTAGCATCAAGGGTAATGACCTTGCTAGCATCTATATTGTCAAATGTAACTAATGCTTGTTGCGGCTCTTCTGTAAGGCGATATTTATCCAGCAAAAAATGCCCTGCCATAACCTTCCCTGTAAGCTCCGTAACAGCAAGTTCATTTGCCCGCACTTGCCAAAACCCTGTTAGCTGCTTCACCACAGCACCAGCTCGTAATTCATTTAGTTCAAATGTAGAAGGCACAACATTAAGCTGCCCTGAATCATAACGACCTATAAATTGAGTATTAAAATGCTTAGCAAGGTAATCTGTGTATAAACCACTTACACCGACTACCTGTAAAGAGAGATCGGCCTGTTGCAGATTAATATCACCAGCAATACGGCCACTGACTTTACCATCTGTTAAGGTTGCAAGCGGCACAAATTGATGAAGCAGTGGGTTAAGCTTAGTAACTAACTGCTCTGAAATTATCACCTCAAATGGATGAGCTGTGCTTGTTATATTATGCATTGCTACAAGCTCTATCCCTTCTACATATATATGATGAGATACTTGCAAGGCACGACTTTGTAAACCTGTTGAGCTTATGCGAATGTCGTTAAGTCGTAACTCTTCCGTTTGTAGCTTGGCTAACTTTGTTTCACTGGTTAAATCAAAAAACAATTCCCCTGCTGACAAACTTCCTGCAGCAGTTAGCTGATTCGTCAGCTGAGATAGTTTAATACTCCCCATATTAACAGTATCAATCTGACTCGATAAGCTAGCGGTTAAGTATTGATTACTTTGTAGCTTCGCCTTAAAAGTTGCTTGGTAATTATCAATGCCAATATCATGCACTTTTAATTGCCCCAGCGCTAATTGTGCTGACAATTCGAGAGCAGGCTGTGCAGCCAATATGCTATTTATTGAAAAATGCCCTTGTGCACTAATATGCTGCGCATCAACATCGATAAAATCAGGCAGCGTAGCCACTTTTAACTGATAGTTACCATCAATATCACTGCTAACAACACTCGCGGCTATATCTAATAATGCAATATCATCACTCGAAAACGACAACGCGAATTGTGCCAATAGGGTTTCTAAAGGATTCTTTATATCAACCGCTAACTGTTTAACATTCATTAGCAGTTGTGATCCTGCCTGCAATGTTAGCTGATCTAATGTCAATTGAGTGTCTTGCACAATGATCTTACTAGGTAAAACTAATCGCCAATTTAACGGTATTTGCCGAGTAACAAATTGCTGCTGTGCATCATCATCATCGATAACACCACCCAAACTTTGTAAACACTCATTTTTGCCATTGAGTGTTGTTGCTAATTGCTGAGCATCTAGGGTTAATGTTTTTGAATTTAAGTTATAGTGACTACTGACTTTGCCACTACTTTTAATTGTCATCGAGCAGGTATTAATGGCGTAAGTGAAATCAGCACCTAGCTGAGTGTCTATATCGAGTGCAATACCATCAAAAACGAACCTATGTTGGCTAGTTAAATTAAGTCCTGCAATCGAGTTTACAGTCGCAGCCTTAAATGTAGAAAGTAGTCGCTCATCAAGCTCAATATTTCCTGCCAGCTTGGTATTTTTAACGTCAACCTCAGCTTTTACATCACCAGTAACAACAAACTCATTTAACATCGGCTCATTTATGCTGATAATAAGTGGCTTTTTTAATTGAGACTGAGTGATCACTAAACGTTTTAGATGTAACAACGGGCGAGCTTGCGGTAGCGCCAAAGCAAGCTTTTTAGCCACACTAGGCTCAGTCGAAGAATCATGGTTTACCAGTATTAAATTTGCACGGTTAACCGTGATGTTTTGAGTATTGGCCGTAATATCAGCTAATTCAAGCAACTGCCCTTGATAGCCAATACATGCTCGCTGTACATGGAGATCCAGATTGGTTGTTAACGACCAATCCAAACAATGCAGTTCAACTCCAGCTTGATGCAGTGGAGGAGCAACAAAATGCAAGGTGATCGGCATGCGAAAAATATAGCCAAGTGAAAGTACACTTAGCACTAGAATTAATAACCCCCAACCTACACGCTTAAACATATTATCCTTAAAATACCTTTGACCTTTGACCTTTGACCTTTGACCTTTGACCTTTGACCTTTGAC
>NZ_JACJEI010000017.1:0-105141 GCF_014163985.1 Pseudoalteromonas sp. SR41-4
AGGCTAAAGGCTAAAGGCTAAAGGCTAAAGGCTAAAGGCTAAAAAATTATAAAAGCCGTGTTTGATAAATCAAGCACGGCTTTATTATTGGTGGTGATTAATCACAAAAATGGCGCTTTAATAAAACAGATGAGTAAGCTCAAACCGCAGTGATTTTTCGGCTAAAGCCGAACCTACAGATAAACACCGAGCTAATTGTAGGTCGTGATTTATCACGAAAATGGGGCTTATATTAAAGCCACCTGTACCCCAAAACTGCGGTGCTTTTTCGGCTAAAGCCGAACCTACAGGTAAACACCGAGCCAATTGTAGGCCGTGATTTATCACGAAAATAGCGCTTAAATAAAACAGATTAGTAAGCTCAAACCTCATTGCTTTTCGGCTAAAGCCGAACCTACGGCCATAAAAAAGCGCGGTATTAACCGCGCTCTTGGTCACTTACAAACTCTCTTAACTAGCTAGCTTTAATCTCGCTAACTTTACTCTCGCTAACTCGCCAACTTTGTTCTACTTCCAACTTCTCATTTTATGGCCTTTAAGCGCATAGAATAAGATGAATAAGTAACTTGGGATCATCAAGGCGTAAGCACCTTGCGCACCTAAGCCTGCTACGTTACCTAAACCAATCAGTAATGGGCCTAATGCACCACCTGCAATACCCATAATAAGTAAACCGGATGCAGTGCCAGTTAAACGACCTAAGCCAGTTAATGCTAACGGCCATATTGCCGGCCACACCATGGCATTGGCAAAACCAAGTAGGGCAATACATAACAATGGATCTGGCAGCTCAGGGCCACCAAATGGTACTAATAATATGTTAGCAAGAATAAATGAGTCGTTACTTCCCATTATTACTGCAAGTACAGTTACAATACCTGCAAGCCCAGACATAACGAGCGCATTTTGCTGCGACATAAAACGGGGAATAAGTGCAATACCAATGGCATAACCAACCAACATGCACGCCATGGTGTATGAGGTCATCACTGAGTAATCGGCAATCCCAATCTGTAATGCGTAAGAGCCAATGGTATCTGCGGCAATCACTTCAACAGCAACATATAAGGCAATACCAATTACACCCAGCACTAGGTGAGGATGTTTTAGTGCTTCTTTTACTTCGCCTTTACCATTACCTTCAGACTCTTCAAAAACCAAATCAGGTAGCGATGAAAATTTAGCAAATGCTGCAAACGCAAAGATCAAACCTGCAATTGCCATATAAGGTAAAATAAGACTATTCGCCATCGCATCTTTTTGCTGTTGTGATAATTGCTCACCATCAGCGACTACACCGCTGACAACAACGGCAGCAAAAATAACAGGCACGATAACCCCGGCAAATTTATTCAGTAAGCCCATAATACATACACGAACTGCCGCTGATTTTTCAGATCCCATTTTAACAACATACGGATTTACCGCTGTTTGTAGGATTGTTTGCCCAACACCTATCATTAGCTGTGCGAATAAAAATATTTCAATCATCTGCATTTTAGCGGCAGGAATATACATCAAGGCTGACGCGGCCATTACTGCACAGCCAATTGCCATACCATTTTTGTAACCTACACGCTTAATAAGCATTGCAGATGGGATGCCAGCGACTGTTACGGCAATATAAAATGAGGAAATAATAAACGAGGCTTGCAGTGGCGATAACACCAACATTTGCTGTAAAAACGGTGTAATAGCGCCATTTAGCCAGGTTATACAACCTAGAATGAAAAACATTGATCCTGCCAATGTCATTGGCAGCCAAATACTATGTTTAGTGTTTGCTTCACACTCAACAGTTGCTTCCATAAATTTATCTCAACAGTTTATTTTAATTAATTATTTTAGCATTACGCCGTGAAAGCTCTATAAACCAAGGCGCTGCAATCCTAAAATCATTTTTATTACATTAAATTAATCATACACCAACAAAAATGACAGCGCTATCATTTTTAAAAAGCAAAAAATCGACCCTGTTTGTTATAAGGCTTTATAATAAGCAACGCTTAAAAGGCTTTTATTTCACCGCCAATGATCGCCCTTTACGGATACCTCTTTGAGAAAGCGTACGAACTTGCTTTACATTAGTGGCTTTATTTTCATCATCATAAATGAGCCAATTGCCAAGACTATTTTGATATTCGATGACAATCCCCGGATACAAAGTAAATGCATCTAAGCCTTCACTTTGTTGTTGTGCAGCTACGCTAGGTAAACGATAAAAGCGCCCTGCTTGCTCTAGCTTTGCAAATTCTTTAAAGCCAACTAACGCCGCAAAACGCTGCCAATCAGCTGCTTTTTGTTGCTTAAGCGTTGTATTAAAATGGCCTGTATTTTGATCATACTTAGCGCCTTGCCCGTTATAATCTAATTCCCATGGCGCTTTATGCCAAGCTCGCTCTGCAAGCGCTAATAACCGTGGATATAACATGTACTCAGCTTGCCTGTCACTGCGAATGAGCTCTGACCATAAATGCCCTTGCAAACCAATAAAAGGTTTTGTGCGCATCGTTTTACGATCATCAGCACTGTAATGATGATTGTTTACCGAACGCCAAATTTCAGCATGCGCAGGCAAATTATCCGGCATAAACTCAAACACTTTTTTACTGTCAATCGCGCGACTCGCCCAGTGATTCCCGGGCTCTTGCGGATGCGACTGATATGGGAAGTCAAAATAAGTTACATCCGGGCTTGATAACACCACATCCCAGCCTTGGTTAGCATGACGATGCGCAACCTCATGCCCACCATCGCTCAGCGTTGCCCACGCATTTGACTGCACATTTGCTGGCATGCTCTTTAGCGTAACGTCGTTCATACCGTCGCTCCATCCGGCCACTTTAAAGCCTTTTTTAGCGACCATGGCACTGACTTTTTCAATAAAATAGCCATTAAATGAATGCAGCGCCGGTTGTTGGTTTTGCAAACGCCGACAGCTTGGAGAGTCAACCCACGCACCAGCCGTCTCATCGGCGCCAATATGGTAAGTTTTAAGAGGCACAACGGCTTGCACATGTAATGCGTTTACTTCATCGAGCACTTTATCGATAAATTGATAAGTCGATTCTAAACAAACATTTAAGGTGTTATCTTGATAATGCTGGATTGAACTGTACTGAGTTTTATCAGCGGGTTCGACTAAACGATACTGAAGCGCCTGTACGCTTTTGCCTTGGCCTATTAAACGGTTGAACCTTGCCTCCATTGCAACAATTGCCGCGCGCGAATGCCCTGGCATATCAAGTGATGGGATCACTTCAATAAAGTGCGCTTGAGCATATTTTAATATTTCAATATAGTCATTCTGGCTGTAGTAACCATTTACCGCTGATTGACTATCAAGTCCTGCGCCTAGCTGTGGTAACAAACAACGCTGTTCGGTTAAATCTAAGCAACGCTTGGCACCGACTTCCGTAAGCTCTGGTAAGTCGTTAATAGCCAATCGCCAGCCTTCATCATCCGCTAAATGTAAGTGTAATTTATTAAGCTTATAGGCGGCCATTTGCTCTATGGTATTTAAAATAAATGTTTTTGAACGAAAATTGCGTGCTACATCAATGTGCATGCCTCTAAATTCATAACGCGGCGCATCAGTAATATTAAGTGCTGGGATAGTTAAATTATCAAGGCTGACTAACCCTGCGATGCTCTGCAACGCATAAAATATCCCTGCAGAACTCGTTGCGCTAATCGTTATTTGCTCATGTTGAATTTTTAACGTGTAAGCCTCTGGGTTATCAGCTGCTAAATCTAACTTGAGCGTGGTTTTAATCCCTTGTCTATGCTGCTTAATACCAAAACGTGCTAAGCGTGCTATTGCCGCTGTAAGTTGTACTTGATCAATATCATTCGCTAGCTGTAGATTTAGGCCTTGGCTTAAATCTACAGCCTCACCTGATAATAAAGTTAAAGCGACCGGCTTTGGGATCAAACTCAGCGGTGGCGTATTTAATATAGGCCGAGACTCACTTTCATATAAATACTCCGCATCCATCCATGGTGTCGCATCGTCGTTACTCGTTTGTAGTTGTTCATAGGTTAAAAATGGTGCTAAATATGGTTGTAACTCTAGCTTAGTGTCAGGATCAATCGCGGTTTTAGTACTGTTAATAACCCGGCTTGTTAAACCCGCACTTGCCAATATGTAATTAGGCATAAACTCAGCGCGAGTAATTTGCGATTCTTGACTATAAAACTCTATACTTATCGGCGTATTTTGTTTAAATCCGGCAAATGCCGAGGAGGGCTTTATTTGGTGTAAATCGCCATTGATATGCGTAATGGTAAACTGCGACGAGTCAGTGCTATAAATTGGCATTAGCTGACTAAAATAAATTGACCACTGTTGACTGTTTGCATCAAAAGGTGTGCTGAACGTCAAACGCGATAAGTAACACTGCTTTTGATGAGGTGCAGGGCAAGTATCGGGCTTTGCCGAAAGTAACTCATATTTTACCAATAACTGCTGCGCGAGGGTATCTAACTCAGTCTGCGATGGTGCTTTAGCAAAAACTGCAGCCGAACATATGACAAGCACCAATAATATAATTCTACGCATAGCTAGCTCCCAACGATTGCTCATAAGCCATGTCGTTTATAAATAACGCATGGCTGCCAAATAATGGAGCATCGTCGCCAAGCTCACTAATACGAATATCTAACGACTGCAAAATAACTGGGTTAACTAACTTAGCTAACTGAATATGCAAACTAGGTAAAAAGCACGCTGATGATTGTGCAACAGAGCCACCTAGTACAATAACGTCAGGGTCAAACGCGAGTATCACATGGTTTATTGCATGAGCGAGATGCTTGCCAAACTCATCAAATAAACGTTGTGCGTGTGCGTCATTTGCCAATGCCTCTTGGTAAGCTTGCTTGCCCGTTGTACCTTGATTAATAAAAAACTGCCCAGAGGTAAAGTGCTCAATAATCCCTTGTAAATAACTAAAACTGCCAAACTCTCCTGCGGCTGAGTGCTTACCCGTATATAATCGACCATTAAGCACCAGCCCGGCGCCAAGTCCAGTGCCTAGGCAAATGCCAATTAAATTCGTATCTGATTTAAAATTACCTTGAGTAAATTCTCCCATAGCAAAACAATTTGCATCATTATGCACCCGTACGGGCAGTTTAAAATGTGTGCTTAATAGCTGCTTTAACTGCACATTTTTCCAATTGGGGATATTAACCGTTTCGATCACTTCGCCAGTTTCCATCAGCACCATGCTAGGTACACCTACGACGATACCAATGCAAGTATTATCAACCACTTGCTTGATGATTCGACATAAAAAGTCGTTTGTTTGCTGCTTACTTGCTGAGCCGTCCACATCAAAATAGCGTTTTTCTATTACACCTGTTGCGGTTACTTTTGCGACCAGCGCTTTGGTGCCACCAAGGTCAACACATAATAAAGTTTGTGACATTACAACCTCTTTTGTCATTAGTTACTTTCAGCAAGCTTTGCTGTCTGTGGATTACTTTTAAGCGTGTGATTAGCAACCAGTGGGTTAGCCCAAATACCGACACTAAAAATATAACCAAGCGGCATTAACAGCAGTAATAGTGATATTTGTAAGCTACCTGTAAGCTCACTCACCGCACCAATAATAGGCGAGGCAAATGCACCGCCGACAATCCCTGTGCATAAAATACCAGATACAGTGCCATGCCCTTTTGCAACTGAGTTTAATGCCAACGAAAATATCACCGACCACATAATTGATAAGAAAAACCCAACCGCAGGAAACGCCCATAATGCCAGCTCAGTATGTGCAAATAATGCGGTAAATAGACTAACCGCCGCACCAACACTAAAAGTAAGTAACACATGTTTAGCATCAAAGAGTTTTAACAGCACGATGCCCAATAAGCAGCCTAATGTCAGTGATAGCCAAAACTGACTCACTATCTGTGCTCCGCCTGTATTTGGGTCAAGTTGGTGATAGGTTTGTAAAAATACTGAAATTGAATTAGCCACTCCTTGCTCAAGCGCCACATAAGCCACGATGGCAAAAAAGAACTTGATCACGGTGGGGTCTTTAAATAATTGTAAGCTTTGTTTGATACTGCCTTGTTGCGGATTTTCTGCTTGGGTGTTGTGTTTTATCGGTAACACGCTAATAACCACCAACATCACTGTGCATAACAGTGCAAATAATAAGTACATACTTAGCCAAGTCATATCGGCGGGTACTAATTGCAATAACCAGTTTTGGCTCTGTGCTTGTGAATCTGCTTTAACAAGCGCGCTATATACCAGCGGTGATAAGGTCGCTGCACCACCAAACATTAACTGGGCTGCGACCGAAAAAACCGCAAAATGTTTAGAGCCGCCACTGGCTCGAAGTAACGGATTAATTGCCACTTGCAATAGAGCCATGGCGGTACCGATCAAAAATAATGCTGACATTGCAACAGCAAAAATCGGCAAGCTAACAAATAACACACTGCCAAATAATGCCAGTGAGAATGCTATGAGCATGACCTTTTTTTCACCTAAGCTTTGCACTAACAACCCTGCGGGGATCGACATCACTCCATACGCGATAAAAAATGCAAATGGGAAAAAACCAGCAAGGGTTAAACCTATATTATAGCTTTGGATCAGAGCCGGAAATATCGGCGCTAATAAGTTCGTTATAAATGAAATAACAAAAAAGGTAACTAGTACTAGTAGCACTATCAAATAATTTCTTTTCATAATTGTTCTACCTGAAAGTCTCATTCTAAAAATAAATAGAGTGGTGATAGCCATCTGTTCGTGGGCATACAAACAAAATGATTCAAGGGAATAATTAATCACCACTCTTAATTAGCTAAGTCTGCCATCATAAAATGAGTTATGCGGCACTACTCTACGGCTTGTTGATACTTTTCAACTCACTTTATGCAGTCTTCATTGCATGTAGTTGCTCTGCATGTGGTTTACAATGCTTATTACACAGTTCATGCAAATACATTTTTGCGCCATTACAAATTGCAGCGCAAGCGGGTTCAAATGACTGCTGGCACAGCGAGCTTTGGTAGTCCATGCCACCAAGTAAGCAATACCAACTAGGTCTAAAATAAACTTGCTGTTGGGTAAGCTTTGACAAATACGCATCAAAATCATCGCCATTAAGCCATGCTTTTAGTAAAGACTTTAAAGCACTAGAGCTGTGATTCAGTTGCTTGGCTGTAAGCCAGTATTCACTGTCGGTGCGTAAGCTAGTTGCATAATGCGCAACCACATAATCTTTAATGCCATACACTAATTGATGGAGTTGTTGATTGACGTGTTCAGCTACTTTTAATGACTGCTCGTTGTTTTTTAGCTTTGTTAAGGCTTGGCTAAATAACTTAATACTATGTTGAGTAACCATCAAAGATGTCGCTTCGATGGGCTCAATAAAGCTCTGCGCCAACCCTACAGCCATGACATTGCTTTGCCATGCAGACTGCATACAGCCGACTTTCATTTTTAAATGCCGAAACGCGCTATTTTGTGGATTTATGTTTAATTGCAGGGCAAGCTCATACAGGGCTTGCTCATCAGTGATATGTTTTGAGCTATACACATAGCCGTTACCAATACGGCTAGTGAGCGGAATTTGCCAACACCAACCGGCACTTAACGCCGTAGATTGAGTGGCACATGGCATCACAGCATCGCTAGAAATTGGCGTCGCCACGGCTACAGCACGGTCGTTAAGTAGTTCATCAGCAAATGAATTAAAAGGTGTACCCAGTGTTTGCTCAATTAACAGTGCATTAAAACCACTGGCATCGATAAACATGTCGCCGTTAATTTGTCGTCCATCAACCAGCGTAATATCAGCTATATTGCCATTGTTGTTTATATGCGCGTGGCTAAACTCACCATCAATGTGTTCAACCCCATTCTCTTGTGCATAGGCTTTTAGCACACCCGCTAATTTTATGGCATCAAAATGATAACCATAAGTTTGCTCTTTGAGCATAGGTGTATGCACTTTTGGACTTAAATTTTGTTTTGCGATATGGCCTGTTAAAAAATACTCATCTGGGGCTTGCCAATCGCCATTACCGCGCCTTCGGGCATTAGCGTTTACAAAATAAACTTCGGCAGTTTTTTCATCCATGTCGCTATAAAATGGATGGAAATAACAACGTTCATCGCCATTCCAATTATTAAAGTAAATGCCTGCTTTGTAGCTTGCATCGCACTTGGGCATCCATTGTTGTTCACTAATACCGAGTGAATCCATAAAGTTTTTTAAGTGTGGTGTTGAACCTTCACCAACGCCAATACTGCCAATTTTACTCGATTCAATAACACTAATAGCTAATTCAGGATGCTGCTTTGATAAATACGCAGCGCACATCCAACCCGCACTACCACCGCCTAAAATTACTAATTTATTTATGATAGCCATAACTAAAAAAGGCCGCCAAGTGGCGGCCTATCTCCATTAGAATTTATAACTTACACCAAGGTAATAACGTGAACCAAACTCGATAGTATTTTGCGTTAAAGCAAAGTTAGTATCGTACGATTGCACCACTTCGTTGGTTAAGTTAACGCCTTCAAGGCTAACATCTAAGTTTTCCATGGCATGCCAGATGATTGACGCATCAATTTGTTGATAGTTATCGTTTTTAACTGCTTGGGCTGCACCAACACCAATCCATTCACTGCGCCAGTTATATGCTAAACGAGTGCTGATAATATCGTTCTCAAAGAACACTGATGCATTAAAACTGTTTTCAGAAACACCTGGTACCATTTCTTTTGAGCCATCTGGCGTGGTTGTTTCACTGTCTACGTACGTATAGTTAGTCACCACCCCAAAACCGTTAGCAAAGCTATGCTGTAGTTGCAGTTCAATACCATTTACAGAGCCTTCGCCGTTACTACGAGGACGAGTAACACGGCATTGCTCATATAGATCTGGACTGGCGCCACAGCCATCTACAAATTCAACCGCTTCAGTCGAAAAAACAACGTTATCAATTTGTTTGCTGAAAAATCCTGCTGATGCCATAGAAGCGCTTGTAAAGTAATACTCTATAGCAATATCGCCCTGGTTAGCTTCATAGGGTTTTAGATCAGGATTTCCCCCTGTGGCGCTACCAAAATTGGCATTAATTGCTAAGCCGGGTTTTAAATCACTGTAGTTTGCGCGAGACATAACTTGTGATGCTGCCGCGCGAATAATAATGTCATCCGATAAATCATAAGCAAAGTTTACGCTAGGGAGTAAGTTATTATAATCGACCGTCTCTTTGAAAACCGCGCCGTCGGCGTAGCCGCTCGATGTTTGCTCAGTCTCAACGTAACGTAAACCAATATTACCTCGGTAGTTTTCGCCACTAAAATCAGCCTTCGCGTAAATGGCGATCATATCTTCATCCACTGAAAAAGTATTACCTAAGTTAGCGACTTCGGTCAGTTCGCCAGCTGCATACTTACCGCTGATGAAATCCCACCATTTATCTGTATCAAGTGAGGCATATGCATCAAGCGTATGACCAGAGCTTTGTGAATGCAGCCCAGTTAATACGCCATCACTCCAATTTGATAAATTACCATCGGGAACAAAACCAAGTACTTCGTCTGGATTACGGTTAAATGCAATGCGCGAAAATTCGCTACTATTAAATTTAATGCCGGTCTTGATTGCAGTAAAGAAATTACCATCTAACTCAAATTTAACATCAGCTTGAGCATAACTCATATCATGCTCTTGCACTGTGGTATCAAAATTTGCTTCTTGCGCATGTTTAAATTGCGTTGCATCGGTAGCATCTAGCGAAGTTAGCCAAACTTGATAAGGACCAGTAGCATCATAAGTAAAACCACCATCAGTGCTGTTTTGTCCATTAGGAAATGCAGGATCACCTATTTTACCTCCTTCATCTGAGGCTGGGATCCACCATGAAGATGCGCCAAATTGCGTGCCGCCATCTGATGTTGATTTTCCAATTACACCACTGAGTTCAAAGCCATCACCTTGAAACTTACCAGTTAGGTTTAGTACATCAGCTTTCATATTAACGGCATTACGCACTACTGGATTATAAATAATAGAAGCATATGCAGGTAATATAGTTGCTTGCTCGGTACCGCCTAATGCATTGTTGGTTACATTAGTAGAACCCGCACCACGGGCGCCAACCGTCAGAAAGTTATGGTTTACATGCGGGTTATCAAATTCAAAACGAAAATAATCAAGCACAAACTCCATATTATCGGTTGGTGCAAACTGCGCGGTTAATTGCGCGCTGGTCCGCTCACGCTCAGACTTAAATGCTTGCGAACCTAAACTCCATGCACCGACTGTCGATTCTTGTCCTGTTGCTTGGTTTTCTGCAAAGTACTCATAGTAGCCGCCAATAGACTCAAGTACATGGCGCCCTGAAGTTAATTGTTCATAAGAGTACGCAGCTAAAATACCAAATTTTTCATCTTCATTTTTCCAACTAGCAAGAATTGATGCACCAGGATCAGTCTCATCATACAATGAACTTTGTGCCAACTCTGCAGAGAGCAGTAACGTATTTGCATCTAACTCCAGAGGTTTACGAGTCGTTAAGTTAACGGTTCCTCCCAGTGCTCCTTCTTCGATATCTGCCTCCGGTGTTTTATACACTTGCACACCCGACACTTGCTCTGCTGATAACAATTCCATATTAAAAGTACGTGTCGCTGGGCCTAAATCGTACCATGAGGTGCTTGCTACTGTTTGACCATTGAGTAATATTCTTGATTGCTCTGGTGCAGTACCACGAATAGTTACGCCATTTACCTCACCATATTGGCGGTCAACCGTCACTCCTGAAATACGTTGTAGTGCATCACCAATGTTTTTATCCGGAAATTTACCAATATCTTCTGCGGTAATGGCATCTACCACTCCATCTGCAAAACGCTTAGTGTTCATTGACGCTTCTAAAGAGCGACGAATGCCACGCACTTCAATGGTTTCTATATCACTGTCAGCTTGAGTTTGAGCTGCAGCTAATGCCATTGGACTGACGTATAGTGCTGAGATACATATCGCCAATGTCGATAGTTTAAGCGATGCTTTGTTGATGTTTTTCATTCCTAGTCCCCTATTTATTGTTATTGAAAGCGTTACTAGGGTATCGCGCCGCATTCGTGTTAAGCAGTACAATTGACACTTTATCCGGTACTTTCCTATCAAAGGAATGTTAATTTTGATGGCAAAATGTTCAATGTCCTGTTAGCAAAGAATCGCGTGCAATAGATTAATACTAAAAGTGAATTGAAAAGTATTACTTAGACTGCTAAAAATTGTTCAATATAGGGACTAAAATAAATAAGGAGGTCGTCATGCGGGCAATGTGTGAAAAAGTCATTCCTAATACCAATTCATCGTGGCGCTATTGTAAATATACGCTTGATTACATTCCATTTAATTGGCATTACCATCCAGACTTTGAGATTTGCCTTACTTTAAACAGTCAAGGGGTATGCCATATTGGCGATTACATTGCTCCTTATGGCGAACTTGATCTAGTGATCCTTGGTGCTGATTTGCCCCATACTTGGCAATCGTCACCGAATATAGATAACAGTGTACAAATTGTTCACGTTGCACAAATTCCAAAAAAATGGCTTAGTCAGCAAATTACTAGTCACCCTGAATTTGCCATACTTGAAGAGTTATTAATCGCTGCGCGACAAGGCCTTAAATTCTCGACTAAAACAGCGATGATAGCGAAATCATATTTTGAAAAAATCGAGGTCAGTAACCCTTTTGAGCAATATTTAGGTTTATTTAAATTACTGTATTTAATGAGCCAAGAAGCAGTCCCTCAGCAGCTTTCTAGCGCGAGTTTTTGCTACACTAATAAAACTGATCCCGCAAAAGATAAATTTGATAAAGTGATTGATTATATTTATCGCCATTACACTGAGGGCTTAAGCGCAGAACAATTAGCTAACATGGCGCATATGAGCACTAACCACTTTCACCGCTTTTTTAAAAAGCGCATGGAACGCACTTTAACAGAATTTATTAACCAGTTAAGAATTGGTCAAGCTTGTAAGCTATTGATCAATACTAACCGCGCTATTACGGCTATCAGCGATCAATGTGGGTTTAAAAATACCTCTAACTTTAATCGCCGCTTTTTAACACTAAAAGGGACAACACCAAGCCAATTTAGAAAGCGCTTAAAACAAAAATCATTAGTGTGAAAGAGTAAAAAGGTAGGGCTACCTACCTTTTATAAATACCGTTATTTTTCAAGTAACCACAATGCAGGCGTGTTTGAAGGCTGCCAATTACTTTGGGAATAATGTGCTTGTAACACAGAATAAATTTTATCTTGATAACTTACAAAATTAGTAGCTTCGTATTGCCTGTTTTGTTGCCATTGAGGCGCATAATTATCAAGTGTATCAAATCGATAACCTTCTGCTCTTGCGTGCTCAACAAAGCTTTTAATTTTGGGCAAGTTAATCGTCGCACCTAGCCCGCGCGGACCATCTTCAAACAAAAAGTCATGGGTGAGTATCACTACTTTATTCGCTGCTAATCCATCGCTGCAATCTAAGTTTTGCGTGCGGCTATTGACAGGATCCATTGTTTTGCCAGGGCAAGTATTGACGATTTGATTAATGCTTTCGACCATTTGAATACCATCTGCCATTGTTTCTGCAGGGTAATCAACGCCCCAGTTCACTGGGCCCCAATCAAAATCCCAACCATAAACCTTATAGTCTTCGCTTGCTAATTTATCAGATATTTTTACTGCGACTTGTGAGCTATTGGTAGAAACCTGTGGATCACAAGAAAAAGCTGGATCCCAAGGTGGTAAATTATCAGATGTTGCGCATAAACCATCACCTTTAAAAGTTTTCGTAACACGCCACGCATTGGTATACGGCAAGCGTGCCATTGTTCTCATTTTAAAGTTTGGGAAGCTTTCTGCATTAGGTAATAACGCCAAGACCTTTTGAGTATTAAGCTCAAAGTAATCATAATCGGTACTTACATCTTGGTAGGATTTAACTGGCCATAAACCAACTTCGTTACAATAAACAGCACCAGAGCGCTCTCCATCCATGCAATTATGCAACATATGGTCATAACTATGGTTAGCTAAAAGGTGACCGCTATTTAAAAGCTTAGCTAATGCTAATTGTGAGTGTTGTTCATTTTCATCGCCTTCACCATACATGTGAAAAGCATTGATAAAAAATGTCGCTTTTATTTGTGCCTCATCTAAAGCATCAATTAGCCCTGAGGTGGCATTAATCGGGCCATCATCAAACGTTAAATAGATAACCTTGTCGTCATCTGCAAAGCTGTAAGTTGAGCATAAACTTGCACACAATAGCGTTACTGCCGTTTTATTTTTCATTTTGTTCTCCATTAATTAACACCTAATTAATATTGCATGCTATTTAGCCATCGACTGATACGAAGCAATGCAATTTAGGTATTAATCAAACAAAATGAATCTCTGCTACTTCCCTATCGCTTGCTTGGCAAACAGGTGCTTAATTGGGCCTAAGTTATCAACCAAGCTTAAACCCACACCACGTACCAGTTTTTTAAGTGGGTTAGCGCCTGCAAATAATTCTTTTAAGCCTTGCATCATGGCAATATGCTTTTGTGCATCAAGCTTGCGGGTACGCTCGTAATCACGCAATAGTCGATTACTGGCAAACTCTTTATTGTCAGCAGTTAACAGCTCAATAAGGTAAGCGGCATCTTTAAGGCCTAAGTTCATACCAAGTCCTGCTAACGGATGAATGGTATGTGCGGCATCGCCCATTAATACCACTTTACCTGTCACCCATTGCTGCGCGTAACGCATTTTCAAAGGGAACGCTGTGCGCGCACTTTGTACCTCACATAAACCGCATTGGCCATCAAGGGCTGCCATAACTGCTTTATTAAAATCGCTATCATCCATGGCTAGTAACGTTTGGCAATGCGCAGGACTGGTTGACCATACAATTGAGTGCGTATTGGCATCTGGCAGCGGTAAAAACGCCAGTGGTCCAGTAGGTAAAAATACTTGGCGCGCAGTATTATTATGTGGCTCAGTGGTTCTTACCGTCGCAACGATGGCGTTATGATCATAATCTTTAAACGTAATGGGCAAATTAAACTGTTTCCGAATCGCTGAATTTGCGCCATCGGCTGCCACTAATAACTTGGCTATAACTGGCTCACCAGAGTCTAAGGTTATAAAGACGTCATTGTCACTTTGGTGTATTTGTTGATAGCGTGTATCAAACATAAGCGTTGCTTGGCTGTATTGTTCTAATTCATTGATCAGTGCATAACGAATGATGTCGTTTTCAACAATATGACCTAAATGAGGAAGGTCCAGTTCATCGCTGTTAAAAGCAATTTTGCCAAAGCTATCTTGGTCGCGCACATCCATATGGGTATAGGCGCGTGCTCTTTGAGCAATGATCTCAGGCCACACTTGCAAAGATTCAAACAAGTGTTGGCTGGCAAGGCTCAGTGCACTTACGCGCAAAGCGTATTCATCGCCTGGCAATACTTGTTTTGCTGCAGCATCAATTACTACTACACTTATATTGGCTTTAACAAGCCCCAGCGCGAGGGTTAAGCCAACACAGCCGCCCCCCACAACACATACTTGTGTCTGTTTCATAGTCGTTTACCTTGTTTAACCTGACCCATTAATTGCTTAGCTAAAGGTGTTTTTAAAGAAGCACACAAATCCATGGCGAATAGACCACAGCTGCGACCAAATGCGAGTATTCGTGATGAGTTTGAAAATAACCGCACTAAAGAATCTGTTAACGTCATTACAGTGGTTATATCTTGGTTACGTTGTTTGGCATATTCACGGGTAAATAGGTAACTGCCAATTGCCAATTCGCTATTTACTAATTCACATAGAAGTTGCACATCGCGCAGGCCTAAATTAAAGCCCTGCCCTGCAATAGGATGAATCGCATGCCCTGCATTGCCAATTAGTACCGTACGGTGAGCACTTAATGACTCTGCACGACCATACACCAGTGGATACTTTGCACGCATGCCGACTTTAGTAAATTGCCCGCCACGATAACCAAATGCAGTTTGCAAAGCACTTACAAAAGCGCTGTCGTCAAGCTGCATATGCGCGTCAATATCGGCTTTATCCATACACCATACTAACGAGTAACGGTTATTACTCATCGGGAGTAATGCCATTGGTCCATGCTCAGTAAAGCGCTCAAAAGCATGGTTATGATGACCACCTGCCACTTCAATATTGGCAATGATCGCCCCTTGTGAATAAGGCTCAGGAGTAAAATTGATCTTTGCCAGCTGGCGAGTAGCCGATTGCGCACCGTCGGCAATCACCACTAATTGGCCATTAAGTTGAGCACCAGACTGCAAAGTAATACTTGCAAAGTCATGATGATAGGTAATATCTGCAACACTGTCAGGGCAATACATGACCACTTGGGTAGCTGCAAGTTGTTGATGTAAAGCACGACCAAACGGATTTACCTCAACAACATAACCTAGAGCTGACTGTGAAAACTGCGCACAATCGATCTGCGTTTTACCAAAGTGACCGCGATCCGACACGGTCACTTTTTTAATTGCCGCAGCAAATGAGGCATCAATATCAAAGGCATTAATGGTCTGTAAAAATTGCACCGATTGTTGTGCTAAGGCGATACTTCGGTCGTCAAAACTAGGATGGTGTTCAGTGCTTGGTTGATTTGCTTCAACCACCGCAATCGTTAATTGCGGCGCATGTTTCACAAGACTCAGCGCACAACTGGCACCCGCTAAGCCACCACCGATAATAACAACATCAAACTGCTCTGCCACGTTATGCTCCTAGCGGTTAATTGCTTGCTTTTGCATTAACGCTTCAATCTCGCTGATACTTTTTGGCACACTCAAGGTAAGATTTTCGTGACCTTGCTCGGTCACTAACAGGTTATCTTCAATACGAATACCAATGCCCTTATATTGCTCAGGTGCTTGTGCATCTAGGCTAACATACAAGCCAGGTTCAATAGTGAGTACCATACCAGCTTCAAATGGGCGTTCTTTTTCGTCTTTTTTATAGTCGCCTACATCATGCACATCAAGGCCAAGCCAATGACCAAGGCCATGCATATAAAATGCTTTACATGCTTGGTTATCAAGTAACTCTTGTAACTCACCTTGCAAAATACCTAAGTCAACTAAGCCTTGGGTGAGCACTGTCATCGCTAATTTATTAGCCTTTGATAAGCTACCACCGGGCTTTACTTCAGTAAACGCTGCTGCTTGCGCCGCTAGAACAATGTTATAAAGCTCAGCTTGAGGCTGGCTAAATTGCCCATTAATAGGGAAAGTACGCGTAATATCTGCCGCGTAACCTTGCAGTTCAGCGCCAGAATCAATCAGCACTAAATCACCGTCGGTCAGCACATCACTGTTAGCAGTGTAATGCAATATATTGGCGTTATCGCCACCGCCGACAATGGTGCCATAGGCGGGATGACGCGCACCATGCATAGCGTAATGATGATGAAGCTCGGCTTCTAGCTGATATTCGGTAGCGCCTGGCTTTGCAAACTGCATAGCACGAATATGTCCTTGGGCACTTATTTCACACGCTTGGCGCATAATATTCACCTCAGCAGGTGATTTAAATAAACGCATTTCGTGCACTAAACCACGAATATCTTTAATCGTATGTGGCGCTTTATAACCTTTTTTAGGCGCGCCACGCAGCGTATTTAATAACGCCCACACTTTATCGTCAAACTGTGGATAAGTACCTTGTGCATAAAATAAAATCTGCTGGCCGTTCACCAAATTCAATAATTGTTCAGTTAGTTCACTCAGTGCACATGTTTGGTCGAATAAATAATCTTTTTTAGCTTTTTCAAAACCAATACGACGACCATGCCAAATTTCCGCCAGCTTATCTTTGTTCAAACAAAACAGCGTACTCGGTGTATCGCTGCTTGGGCAAAGCACTAACACTGCATCGGGTTCATTAAAGCCAGTTAAGTAGAAGAAGTCGCTATCTTGGCGAAACGCATATTCAGTATCACGGCTGCGGGTTACTTCACTTGCCGCTGGAATGATAGCCACACTGTTTGGTTCCATCATGGCAAGTAAACGATCTCTGCGTGCTTTAAACTCTGCTTTTTCTATTTTAACTGTTGGCATTATAAACCCTGTTTATACTGTTAATTTTAACTTAGTGAAGTGTTTTTTTAGTGCTTTTTGGCGCTTGCTCTTGACCAAGTTCAGCAAAACACAACAGCGCAGAAACTCGCACATATTCAATTACTTCGTGCAATGCTTGGCTGTCTTCTTCGGTTTCATCAAACATGGTATCTAAACGCGTAATTTCACTAAAATCACTGATCACTTCTTTTACATCAGCTGATAACTTGCCATAGTCTTTTTGCTTTAAGCCAAAACCAAGCATAAATCCAGCGACCCATGACACTAAACCATTCGCTTGATCTACTAAGGTTTCGTCATCACTTGGTAAAAATAAATCAAATTGAAACTCTTCGTTGTTAAAGCTTTCTACAACTTGCTTATAAATAATGGCAAAAAATTCTTTCAGATCATGGCTAAATGCTTGGCCATCATTAAACACATCGCTTAATAAGCCTAAGTATTCTTTGGCTTCAATACTCAAGCCGCAGGCTAATAATCCACTGATCACGCCGTGTGCTTCTGAAGGAGTGACAAATATTTCGTTTTTTTCCAATAGTAATTGGGCTTGTTGGTAATCTGGTAATTCGTTCATGCTGAGATCTTCGCTTGGCTAATTAAGTCAATGCTACCACTCGATAAATAGCAACTCCAATGAAAAGTATGATTGAGGTCAAAAAGCAATCCGAAAAGTAAATAGCCAGTTACCAGTGCTGGAAAATCACTCGAACAGTATAATTATTTTGAATTTGGGGTGTAAGGATTGGCTTATGTCTTATATACTGAATTTGTTCCCTAGGGTGTTGGAGCTTGGTTAAGTCCCTGAGCCGATAAATTTTATGTTAGGGTTTCTGTTCGTCTGCTATTGTGCAAGCTCGGCATGTACCGAGAAGCCTACGGCAAACCGCAGATTCCCGCCCTGAGACCTTATGGTTTCAGGACTGACACCGAGTGCCGCATACTTGGGGAACACCTTTCTTACCTTCCTTTATACTATCTGCTGTTGTGCTTTAAACCATTGATAATAATATGAGCCAAATGTATTTAATAGCGTCGCAAATGCAATTAAGCTCGTACCCAGAATTTGCATCAAACTCATTACGGTACTAAAAAATAAAAACTGGAATAACACCGCAAAGATTAAGTTAGTATAAATTAAAGGCGCCAGCTGTGAGTTTGAATCAACTAATCTATATGCTTTGGAACGAAAAAACTGAGTTGCAGCAGTTGAAAGTCCTAAAAACAATAATAACAATAAGATCCCCTGCTCGAAATTGACTATCATTATTATACTTTGTTGATACTCAACTTGGCTGGTAAAAATAACCATCACAGGTAAAACAAACAATGCTGCAATTGCAAAACAGCAGCCGTTTATTACCAAGATAGGTAAATTTATTTTACTGGCTCTAAATAAAGCAACTTGCGAGCAACCATTAAAAAAACCAGCCGCTAAACCTATTAATAATTCCCAGCGCCACGTTATCCCTTGTACGGTTAAGTTTTGCATCACCACGCCAATGCCCATTAATATTAAGGTAGGTAAAACTATTCGACTGATTTTGGTTTTATAAAAATAGCGCTCAAGTAGCGGAATAAATAACGGCCCAGTACTAAATAATACCACGGCCTCAATTAACGTTAAGCGACTTAAGGCCAACATAAAACAACCTTGGCAACTGGCAATAAAAATGGCACGTAAGATAAATGCACCCCAAGCTGCTTGATTTGGCATCACCCAGCGGCTGCATGCAGCAATAAACAACATAACTAACGCAGGAAGTAATAAACGCAACATCACTAATATTGCATCACTAAAATACTCAGTTAAAAGTTTTGAAAATAAACTATTCAACGCTAAAGTAAATGTGGATAACAGCATAAACATACTGGGTCGTAATAAAGCAGCCATAACAACTCCTTTCTCAACGAGAAATACGTTTCACATTGAGAATGATAAGCTTAACATTAATCTGAGGCGCTAAATTAGCGTAAATAGGTAGAATGAAAAAGCGAGTAATTATGCACAAACCTGTAAGTAAAACTTAACAATGAGAAACTATGGCTAACTCTATTCCTTTAAAATCGCTTCATAGTTTTATTGCAGTCGCAGAAACTGGCAGTATGGTCCTCGCTGCTGAGCAATTAAATATTAGTCATTCTGCAATAAGCCAAGCAATTAAGTCTCTTGAATCGCAACTAAACACTCAATTATTTACTCGTATCGGCCGACGAGTTGAGCTAAATAGCACGGGTAAACGCTATTACCTGCGAGTACAGCCAGCTCTAAATGAGATTATAGCTGCAAGTTTTGAGATCTCTGCGAGTCAGCTCTGCGCGCACTTAACTTTAAATATGGTGAACTCGATGGCATTGCATTGGTGGATCCCACGAGTAGCGGAACTACAAGCTTACGCGCCAGAGTTAGATGTGCGTTTATCTAATTTAGTCGGAGAGTTTAACTTAGAGCAACATGGCGTGGATGTCGCTTTGGTGCATGGTAAACAACAAGATTGGGCGCAATATCACTGCGAAAAACTGGCTGATGATGAGCTTATTTTAGTATGTAGTCCTGAATTAATAAAAACCTTGCCCACAGATTGCCAAACTGGCAAAGAGCTACTTACTCGTTTCCCGGCTATTTTTGCCATAAACCCACGCCGCGATAACGATTGGCACGTATGGTGTAACGCCCATCAATTAGCAATACCGAAACAACATAAAAACCTCACTTTTAATATTTCAGTACAAGCAACGCAAGCGGCAATGCGCCAATTAGGTGTTTTGGTCACCCATAAACAATTTGTAAAAGATGATATTCAACAGGGTATGCTGGTGCAAATAGGTGAGCCGGTATTAAACCCACATCAACAGTTTTATTTTGCTACCAGCCATAGCAAGCGTGAACAAGCCACTATATTGATATTAAAAAAATGGTTAAAATCGCAGTTTTCTAATCAATAAAAGTTTATCAGCCTACGGCTTACTAAAAGTTAATTTTTAACTTTTAGTGCACCTAATACAATACAGACAACACCACCGACCATTCCAGCCCATGCCTCGATGGGTGTATCACCACTAAAAGTTCGCGTAATTTGCGCACTTGCAGAGTCATAAACGTCATAACCCCAAAAAGCCAGTGCAGCTCCAATACAGATCAGCACAATACCAATTACTTTATTCATTTTAATTCCTATTAAAGCTAACAGAGGTAATCTCTAAAAATACGCTAAGACATTGATTTAAGCAAAAACTAAAAATAACCTTCACACCGCTATTTAAAAATTACTCATGGTATTTACGGATCACCGCAATCTTACCGTTTTCAATTTCTAGAACATCCATCAACGTTTGGGTGTATTCAATCAGTTGCTTGTTTTGCGGGTGCACACCTTTCGCGTGTTGCGTGTAACGAATCGCAATCGCGGTATGATTAAATATGAAAGTATCAAGTAACTTTGCTTCATATTCAGTGTGGGCACCTAGATAAAAAGTCATACCTTTGCGCATCATGGCCTTACCGTCAGGTGAACGAGAATCATCGCTTTGATAAGGTAGGTGTTGATTAGCAACATCATCAGTGAGTAACGCTAAAAAAGCTTCGAGTTCTTTACTGCTAGCTTTAGGCGCCTGAGTTGCCGTCATGGTGGAAAAATATTGCTGGGCGAGTCCTTCTAGTTCGTTATTTTCGTCTTTTGCATGTAAGTTAAAAGTTGCGATAACAGCTAACAATAAAAAAGTAACGTATTTCATTATGCTCTCTTGCATTGTGTTTAATTATCACTCTATCAAAACAGCAACAAACTAAAATGTATAGTCTTTTTATAATAAATCACGCTTCGCCGGATGGTTTTATAAAATACTCTTATAAAATATCATCTAAAAGGCTGGCTTGTTCTGGACAATCTCAGTAAGCATGTAGCGAATCTTCTACAACTTAAGACCCATACCTTTTTAATTAAATTATTTTAATGTTCACCGGCACTTTCAATGCATAATAAAATTAACACACTCAATAACTTATTTAAATAAAAAGTCATTAGACTAACAACCAGCCTATAATTTACTTTAAAATAAATATAAAACTTAATGACCATTTAATATAAAAAAGTGATTGATTTAGGGAGAGGATAAATAATAGGGGTATTACGACTGCTAAGCAGCCGTAATAGAAATGCGTTGAAATAGATAGTAACGAGTTATAGGTGTGAAGAACTACCTGCTGATTCATTGAATGATAAACCTGATACAATGCCTTTAGCATTAAAACGGATTGTTACATTCTTTGTCTCATTTTGAGAACCACCGACATGGCCTGCGTATGGAATAAAGCCTACACCACCGCCTTGACCTTCGCTGTAGCTGTATGTCCATACAACTTCGTCATTACCTATATCATTAACGCCCATAGGGTCGCCAATCGCTTCTTTGACTTGCTCTTGAGTTGTTTCGCCTTTTTTGAAGCCTTTTACAACTTCCATATCAAAATCACGGCCTTGTGAGGTGCTATTACATGCGGCCAAAACAAACGCCATTGCAATTGTTAATAATATCTTTTTCATGTCATTCCTTAATAATTATCTTTTAAATTCCATTTCAACGCGATTAAGCGCGTTAATTATGAACAAAAAAAATAAAATATCAACCCCAAATGGAAACATATTAAAGATAAAAAATTAATCAGTAAAAATGTATAATAAAATAAAAAACAAATACTATAATTATAAATATTTCAATCCCACTTATGATTAGACATTACTTTCCAACCCACTATAGCAACCATTTTATACCATGATTTCATTTGGATAACTTACTCACTAGTAGAGCACAACAATCCACAACTAAAGTAAATTAATGCAACATCAGCAACAATAAATGTCATTATCATTATTTTATTTTTTTAAACTCCAATTTTTAATAATTATTTTATATTTTTTATTTCGTTAAAAAATACAGCTGTAGTAATAATAGGTTAATTCACTGGATAAAATAACCAATCACTTGCCATTGCTCAGCAGATTTTTTTAATGTCACGGTTTCAATCGACTGTGCTTTATTTTCAAAATCAGTTTGAAACTCTAAAATCACATAATCACCGTCGGGCAGTTGCGGTATTGAGGTTAACACTTGACGACTGATACCTTCGCGAGATGTAACAGCACCTAGCGGCGTACGAACTTGCTCTAACTTAGATACCCAAAGCGCTTGCGGTACATTTTTTTGAAAAAACGCCCCAGCCTGCTGCCAACTGTTTGCGTATTTACCACTATCAACAACTTCTAACCAGCTAGTCGCAGGGGCGATTTCTGTTGATACATCAACAACCCTTAGCGTCTGAGCCCACGTTAATGTGCTTATAAATAAACATAAAACAACAATTATATTTTTCATGGTGAGTCCTTTTTTCTATCAAGTTATTTTGCCCCAAGCACAAAATCACTGTTCAACTTTGCCATAAATGATTTTCAAAAAACAATCTGCACTATCGAAGCATCGCTCACTATGTTCTGCTTAAAGCTGGCTTTTATTACAATATGTTGCCTTTTCAAAGTCACTGACATTCATTGCAATATTGTCGATATGTGGAAACATCTGAGTAAGTTTAGTCACTATCGCTTTTGATAATTCAGCTTTTTGCTCAGTCGTTCGCCCCTCCATTATATATCCAAAAACATGAATAAATTCGTGCTGTTTATTACCCACTAAATAACGATTATACGGGTTTACTCTGACTTTAATTTCATGCTCAGCGAACAAATCCGATGCGTTTGCAGTGTGATGAATTTGTTCATTAATGGTATCTTCATCATGATGAGTCAAGATACTCTGCGAGCAATCTATAATAAAGTGTGGCATTAAATAACTCCTTGTTTATGCAGTCAATAAGTATTTAACTTACCTTTTTTTAAACTATAAAACACTGCTTAATAGTCAATTTTACTCTTGCTAACTTTGTCCTTGCTAACTCCTTCACATCTTACTTTTAACTTTACTCGTAGCCGCACTGGTGGCGGGGTTATCAGGCCAAAAGTGTTTTGGATAACGACCTTTCATTTCTTTTTGCACCTCCCGATAGCTGGTTTGCCAAAAGCCAGCAAGATCTTGTGTTAGTTGTAAAGGTCGTCTTGCTGGTGAGAGTAGTTCCATTAATAAGGGTAACTTGCCTTGCGCTAATATTGGCGTACTGGTCATGCCGTACACTTCTTGCATACGAACACTGAGTTTTGCAGGGCCGTCGAGTTGATATTCAATACGAATATTTGAGCCACTTGGAACTGACACTCTCAGCGGGAATAAATCATTTAACGCATTTTGTTGTTGCCAATTAAAACAACTTTGCAAGGCATTAAAGTAGTTAAACTTTTTCAACTGTTCGAGGGTTTTTATATCTTCCAGAAAAGCACCTAACCAAAGCTCTGCGTCATCGGTTAAGCTTTGTTTAGTGATGACAGGAAATTGCTCCGGCACTAAATTACTGGCTAAACACATACGAATAAGTAACTGCTCACTGTCGCTTTGCTCATTAAATAATTCAAAGCCTTGTTTTTGAAATAAAGTTAACCACGCTTTCGCCCGCTCACTTTTATCAAGCGGATGTTTACTCGGTTGGCTAGTAACTGTAATTGCCCCTAGTTTGACTTCATCTTGATGAATAAAGCGCCCTGTTTTTTCGTCAAATTCACAGCGCGTTTGTGCAGTAAATAAATGTGTCAGTTCATCCTCAATCTCTGCAGGAGTAAACGCAACAGCTGCAAAAATACGACTGCCTTTTTGGCCTCCCATTGAAGCAATTGCAAGGTAGTCCTCGTTATGCCAATGCTCGTTGTTTAGCTCAGCACCTGCGCCATTGGCAAGCAAGTAACCATTGCCACGCTTTTTAGCTAATCGATCAGGAAAAGCAAACGCCACCAGCAAAGCCAAATAAGTGGTTTGTAGTTCGCGTACTTCAGTTAGCTTTAATCGCTTTAACCAAAATTTCAGTTGCTGTTTAAATACCGGATGTGGCCGAGCATGTTGGCTGTGTAATGCTAAGCTTAAATCTGCGGCATGGCTAATCCGACTCTCTAATAACGCAATTAAATACGCCGCTAATGTATAAATACCTGGCATCTGAGGTTCGAGTTGCTGCGCTTTAATTAGCATGTGCGCTAGGCGAATATCCGCGCCAAAACTTAGCATACGTGTACCGAGGGGGGTCAATTTATTGTTATTATCGAGCGCCTCTAACATTTGCAGTAATTTTGTTGCTTGCTGTATTTGTTGTGCTGTTGGACTATCTAACAAGCTTAGATCAGTTAACTCCGCGCCCCAGCATTTTGCCTCCAATAATAATTGGCTAATATCAGCACTTAAAATTTCTGGCGCATCATGGCTATTACGCCGCTCAAAGGTTTGTTTTGAACCAAGCCTATAAACTACACCGGGCTCAATACGCCCAGCCCGCCCAGCTCGTTGAATTGCCGATGAGCGAGAAATACTTTGTGTGGTGAGTTCAGTAACGCCAGTTTTTAAATTAAAACTAGCAGCGCGGCGCTTGCCACTATCAACCACAATACGAATACCTTCAATGGTTAAGCTAGTTTCGGCAACATTGGTGGTCAGCACCACTTTACGAGTACCTTTTGCCGCAGGGGCAATTGCAGCTTGTTGAGATGCTTTATCTTGTTCACCAAACAGAGTAACTACATGGCAATTTGCAGGCAAATCTGACAGCGCTTGTTGTACGCGGTTGATCTCATATTGACCGGGCAAAAAAACTAACGCACTGCCTGTTTGTTCAACTAAAGCTTGTTTGATAATACTGGCCATAGCGTCAAGCCAGCGGCTTTCATCTTTAATGGGTATGTAAATTTCATCGATGGGAAAGCTACGCCCGTGGGAACTAATAATTGAACAATCAAAAAACTGCTGATAGCGTTCGCTATCAAGGGTTGCCGACATCAATAAAATCGTTAAATCATCACGCAGTGCAGCTTGAGATTCTAATGCAAACGCTAATGCGGTATCGGCCGCAATAGAGCGCTCATGAAATTCATCAAATATCAGTAGGTCAACGCCACTGAGCTCTGGGTCGTTTTGTAGCATACGCGTGAGCATGCCCTCAGTAACAATTTCAAGGCGGGTATTAACACTGACTTTGGTTTCCTGCCTGATACGTAAACCAACGCTTTGCCCTACGGTTTCGTTTTGGCACTGTGCTAAATAGTTGGCAATATTACGTGCAGCTAAGCGACGCGGCTCAAGCATGACAATGTGCTTAAAGTGCCCGTCGCGCATCAACTGCAATGGTAACCATGTTGACTTACCCGCACCCGGCGGCGCTTGTAGTAAGGTAATCGGATCACTTTGTAATGTAGTAACGAGTTGTTGATATATTTCTTGAACCGGCAGCACAGCTATTTATCCTAAATTGCTTTGTTAGCATTGTAACAAAAAACAATTGTGTGGCAGCGATTGATACTATTAATATTTAATACACATCGGCGTTTTGTGTTATCAAATTAAATATTATTGAAACAGTAAACCGACTGAGCGCAACTACCTTTATTTATGAAAGACTTAAAAAAACTTACAATAACATTTCAAAAAATAGAGCCGCGAGCTCATGCCTGCCAGTTACATCAGCCTTTTTATAAATAGCAGACGATTGATTACTAATGGTTTTTTCTGATTTATTTCGAATGCTAGCAATCTCTGATGTTGATAATCCCTTTACTAAAAATAGTGCAATCTCTTTTTCAGCAGCCGTTAATCCCCACTTTTGGAACTGCCCTTCAATTTCATTAAAAAATGCGACTTTAGAGTCTTCTAATTGCTGATTAAGAAGCCTTATATTTTCTTTCGAGACCTTTAACTGCGCCAAGTTTAACTTTTCATTAATAGTGCGCTTATGAATATCAATCACTAAATAAACGAACAATGCTAACGATAAAGCAATTAGCGTGATTTCTTGCCAAATATGCTTAGGTTCTATATTGCTTGAAATATCAGTTGATAAATCAATCAACTTAAAAATAACGATCATAATCAATGTGAATGAAATTAACTTATCTTTATGCATCATTTTTACCTAGCCATAAAAAAAGCCACAATAATGTGGCTTTATTTATTGTAATACGTTTCTTTACTTTAGCTCAGCTTCAGAAACAAGGATATATTTATTTTCCACCCATTGACCTTCAACTTCAATGGTACGACCCACGGCTAATGCCTCCATAAAAGTTATCAAATTTACATCTCGATCATTTAGCTCTAATTCTGCATTTTCCGATAACTGCACTTCGTAACCATTTAGCATAAAGCTCTTATTTGTTAAAAGCTGAGTAATGGTTCCTTCTAATTCAACATAGCCGACATGCTTATCATCGTTGCCATTGTCATCATCACCATCGTCACCTCGGTCTGCATCGCCTCCATCATCGTCGCTGCCATCATTATCATTGCGGCCAAGTTCAACCTTACCAAGAATAAATAAGTTATTAGTGTCGTATTGCCCTTCGACTTCAACACGCTCTCCAACAATTAGTTGACTTAAAAACGTTGTAAAAGAAACTAATGCATCATCTATGATGTATTTTGCATCAGTAACTAACACTATTTCAGCACCGTTAACCGTAATTATATTGTTTGAAATTGCAGTTACTTGCCCTTTCATTTCCCATTCTTGTTGATATTCGTGTTGATCTTCTTTTTCAATTTTTAAAACACTAGGCAGTGGTGATGTTTGCAGGTAGGCAATTTCAACATAATCATTAATATTTAAAGTGGCAAAACTAAAGTACTGCTCATCATCATCTTCAAAACGGCTAAATTCATTAATTACATATACCACAGCATTAACGGTGATAGTTTTGTTTTCACGGTCTATATCTTCTATAACGCCTTTTGCTTTACCGTCTGATGAATAAGAAGACTGTTTAAATTCGATAGAAGTGACTAAATTGTTATTAACATAAACCTCAACAAACATACCCACAGTTAAATCATTCAGTGCAGCCCCTTCAATCTCAACATCATTTGCATAGTCAAATATTTGCCCATTAACCCCAATAGATGTTGCGCTTACTTGGGTAATTAACCCCTCTATTTGGTAACGTAATACGCTATCATCATCAATATCAAGTGACTCTTTAACGGTTCTAGCATCAACCTTATTGGCAACCATTACCCCGTCAACTAAATTGCCTTCAACTTTAACATAGGTATTGTTTGCTAATACGCCATCAATTACAGCCGAGCTATAATCAATAACAACGCCATTAATAGTAAACTGTAATGTTGCCTCGTCTAAATTAGATACAATCCCAGCAGTATATTCATGCCCATCATTACTTTCATCGGTGTCGGCTTTAATGTATGACGCTAAAAAAGTACCGTCTGCTTGCGGGTAGCCGCTTATCTCGACCCTTTGCCCAACACCAATCAGTGTCTCTGAAGTATCAATAAAGTGCGTTAAATCATTATAAAAAACAACTGTATTCGCAATCCGTATTTGACTATTGTTACGATCAATACTTTGAATTACACCTTCAACTTCAGTGTCGTATGACACGTCTTGCGCAACCCATTCGTCTAAGTCATTTTGTTGCGCTGAAAAACTAATTTTCATACCAACACTAAGCGCGCTTAATTGAGTGTTTAAGCCATTTTTCCTAATATTACTCGTATCAGTATTATATTTAATACCATCAACATAAATACTCCCAAAGCCAGTGATCGTACCTTGTGTTACAACAAGCTTAGGAGAAATTGAAACGGGAGGGGTTATCGGATTAACAACTATAGAGTCTGGTTGTTCACTTTGATTAGAGCCACCGCAAGCGGTCAATATGGTAAGTGCGCTTAAAGTGAATATATGTTTACTCATTTTTTTCATACTAATAATCCTAGGGTTAATTGTATTTACTGAATACATACTTCAACAACACTATTGACCTAGCTATTGCTTTAGTAAATAGGTGATTTCACCTACGTTTTTAACATGCTGTTTTTTATAAAAGAAAAAGCAAGCTAGGGGTATTAGGATTAAGGTAACCACAATAATGAATAAAAACATCTGCTGTTATGTAATTAACAAAAAACTGAAAACATCGAGTTATGCATAGCCACTATTTAGAAAAAGGGAAGCAAAACTCAAAGTTCGAATAGGTTACTAATTATTCTCAGGCAACTTACATAAGTAATAATATGTAATAGACAACAATATTTGCCACCGGTAGCATTGATATATAGAATCAACTCAACGTTAACAAAATTGGTAGAGTCAAATGAAAATCGCATTAATGAACGAATTCAGTCAAGCGGCAAAAAACCCTACAGTACTTGAACAGCTTAACACTGTGGCTAATGCCCAAAATCACCAAGTATTTAATGTAGGTATGGATGGCGATAACGATCATCGATTAACCTATATTCACCTTGGGATCATTGCAAGCCTACTGCTCAACTCAAAAGCGGTAGACTTTGTAGTTACCGGTTGTGGTACTGGCCAAGGCGCGTTAATGGCGAGCAATGCATTTCCTGGTGTAACATGTGGCTACTGCATTGACCCATCTGATGCCTACCTGTTTGCGCAAATAAACAATGGCAATGCACTCGCTTTACCCTATGCCAAAGGCTTTGGCTGGGGCGCTGAGCTTAATATTAAATACATATTCGAAAAAGCATTTACCGGCGAAAAAGGCCAAGGGTATCCTGCAGAGCGTAAAGAATCTCAAGTAACAAATGCAGGTATTTTAAATCAACTAAAAGCAGATGTAGCTAAAGATTACTTAAGCGCACTTGAAGCCATTGATCCTGAGCTGATTAAACAAGCCATTGGCGGCCCACGTTTTCAAGAGTGTTTTTTCACACATTGCCAAGACGACGCAATTGCTGCATTTGTTAAAGCGCGTATTTAAATATATCCGGTATTCGTACTGACTCTAATTAATACGCACACGCCAATGTAATATATAAATTTCATTGGCTTTTTTATATGAAATAGTTAAAGGAAAATTCTAAAAAGTGAATTACCCACACAAATATTAATAATCAATCCCTACTTTTCAAGGTCGTAATAATTACACACATTAACGTAATAATTAAGCACACAATCTAATAGCTACCGAGAGAATAGATCGTAAAGCAATGATTTAAAATGAAATAAAATAAATATCTAGCATGGTATAGAGTTTGCTCTTTAATAACTGAACACGACAAGAAAATCACTTATCTATACAAGGAGTAAATTATGAATAGCGATCGTATTGAAGGTAATTGGAAAGAACTTAAAGGTAAAGCGCAACGTAAATGGGGCGACCTTACCAACGATGATTTAGATAAAATTGAAGGTAGTCGTAAAGAGCTTGTTGGTAAAATTCAACAAGCATACGGTAAATCGAAAGAGGAAGCTGAGCGCGAAGTTGATGAGTTTGAGAAAGGCCATTAACCTAAAGCATAGCAACTGCTTTTATGAAAAAACCGCCACTTGGCGGTTTTTTATCTATAGTAAGTTATTTTCTATAAATTTGTCGGCGTCTACCAAGAAGAGAAAACGATAGCAATGCAATTAGATAATAGATGCCACCACCTGAGCTTGAACTAGACTCAGATGAAGGCGCACCTTGCTTACCTTCAACATTCACGGTGACAGTTTGAGTCGCAGAGCTAGCAAACTTATCTTTAGCGATATAGCTAAAAGTAATCGTATGACTTTCTTCTTCAGTTGGAGTTAATTTAAACAACCCAGTATCAGCTTCAAAGCTAAAACTCCCTGAATTAGGCTCAGTTACTAGCTCATATTCAATCGTATCATCGTCATTATCTAGTGCTGAAAAACGGCCATTTACTTCGCTATTATAAGACGTTTTATAGGTTAAATTTTGAGCTTGTGGAGTCGTGTTTTTAAACTCGATAACTACATTATGTATTTGGGTTTCTATTAAAGAATCTCTGACTGTATAGCTTACTGACACTGGCTCAAGTGACTCCCCACTTGGCGAAAATGTAACACTCCCAGATGCAGCATCGATTAACTGAATCTGCCCATGCGCAGGCGTATTTTTAATATCAAATACCAGATTTTCTTCATCTTCATCTAGCCCCTCAAGGTTAAAATTAAGTGGCGTATTCCAATGTGTTTGCAGTGTCATGTTATTTGCAACCGGAGCCGTATTTGTCAAATCTAATGTTAAACTTGCTACAGCCGAACGCGCACGCCCTTTAACGGTGTAGTAGTTAAGCACATCAGTACCGATTGTAACTCCAGAAGGAACATAAGTCAACAACCCCGCTTTCCTATCACTGAACTCTACTTTGCCTAAGGCTGGTCTTTGATCCAATACAACATAGTCAATATCATCAGCAACAGGTAAATCTATTTGAATACTTGATAACACGTGACCTGAATAGCTAATATTATCTGGTTTAGCTAAAGGTACAGCCGTTTGGTTAGAAAACACTTCTAATGACTTACCTGACAACAGTGTATAGTCAACATTATTGAACGTCGTACTTGCTAACCAACTAGCTTCGTTAGCTCTGTCGATCCTATATGAAATCGTATTATTATCTAAATCGTACTCACCAAATTGATCTGAACACGAATATTGCACAAATCCCGCTCTTACTGATACCAAGTTATTTAAAGTGCCTTGGCACACTTCAGCGATTAATGTTTCTTGACCGTTTAAAGCTACCTTATACAGCGACCCACTAGAGCTAGACGCTACTAAAGATTGTTCTCCGTTAGCAATAACATTAACTAAACCGTTAAAGCTTTGGCTTAGGGTAACCTTCATAATGGTATTGTTAGAATAATCATAACCAACTAGAGAACCATCCACTAAACTAACAATGTCGATATTGTCATTGTTAATAAAGCTTCCAGTTACTATTGAGCTCATTCCACGCCAAGAAAAACCCAAACTAGGCGATATTTTTAACACTTCCCCTGTTTGACCATTTAAGACCTTGAAAAAATTCCCTTCACTGCCGGTATGTTCAGCACCATTGCCTACAATTATTTCTAGCTTGCCATCATTGTTGATATCAAACGCAGTTAACGCACTGACATAATCACCGCTACCAAGCTTTGTTTGAAATATCTCCTCACCACTATCAGGAGAAAAAACCTGAACATTTGCATCATATATTGCAGAACTACCAGAAATTATATAATTTTTACCGTCATTGAATAAATCAGCGGTAGTAATCAAAGTATTACTATCCCAGTCATTTTTCAGCTCAATATTTGTAAGAATTCTAGTTTTTGTTTCTGTATCAACAACATATAGAGAATTACTATCAGTTAGTGTGTAAAGTACATCTAAACTTCCATTATTATTGATATCAGCAAGCGCTAAAGATTTATTAGAATATTGCTTAATTTTTTTAGACCATTGCTTAGTTTTATCATCCACATTATGGATCTGAAACTCATCTTCACCTGAAGATGAATAACCCGCTCCCCAAGCAATATCCTGTTTGCCGTCACCGTTAAAATCGTCAACGACAATACCTGACACACCATGTCCAGGATTTTTTATACTCCAAAACTCAATACCAGTTGTAAGTGAAAGCGCGTACAACTGACCCCACTGGCCGTCACCGTAAACTAAATCATCGATGCCGTCTTTATTGATGTCTGCAACAATAACTTTATCAATATCTTGGCCACTCTGAGCTGTCCACAAAACTTTTTCTGTACTTGGGCTCAACATCTCTATGCTTTTCCAACTCTGCCCATTAATTACTTCGTCTAAGCCATCGTTATTTATATCCACTGCTATCAGGTGTTCGCCACTAGCATTTAAATTAAGTTGTTTATGCAGCACAAACGTATCATTTTCAAACCGAAAAACCGCACCATCACTAAATAGGATTTCTTTAACGTTAGCTTGAGTAAATGATCCCAGAACAAATTTTTGCTGTGCATTTTTAAGTGCTGCTAACTCAGACAGATCAAGAGCATTGAGCACTAACAGCTCATTGTTTCTATAAACAATAATCTCATCTTTGCCATCATTATTTATATCAAAAGCATCGACTGAATCAGCATTATAATAATCAAAAGTTAGCTCCGTGCTTAGTTCAACCTTTTGAGTGACTAAATTAACCTTTTTTAAAAATTTGCCTTCTAATACATATAAATAATAGGTATCAGTCACATTATCATTTAACAGTGCTGTATCTTGAATACTGCTGTCAAAATCATAACGAGCTGTTACCTGATACTCATCCTTCGTATATTCAATGATATTAAAGCTGCTCTGTTGGGCAGATATAATATGCATACTATTCAACCCTGTTAGCGCTGTAACATATAAGCCTTTTTGACCCATAGAGTTGTCTAATGAGAAATCACGAAATACACTTGTAAGTTCAATATTTTGGTTGTTAGTAGCAGTTTGAAAAGATGTATTATTTTTTGAAGGTGTAGATAATTTAGCTTTTGTAGTTAAGCTATCGAAGTGTGACTTATCAAAATTTATTTTTTGACCGTTAACTAAAACAGCATCACCATAGGTATTTTCTTGAGTATTTTGTAAGTGTTCTGCATCAGTAGCATTTACTGAATAAGCACTCATCATGAGTAAAGTAAAGCAAGATAATTTAATCAATTCCCTAATCCTTTGTATTTTATTTTTAATTATAATGATCCATTAGCACCAGCATTATATAACCAAACATTTAAAAATAAAGAACCCATTAACAAAATTCAACAAAGATTAACAAAGTTAAAGCGTGGCTAGCACCGAGTAATGCATAACCATAACTTCGCAAATTTAAAACCAAACTCAATGGCCAATAGGTAACGAACTATTCATATGTATCTTAAATCAACTAAAAGCAGATGTAGCTAAAGATTACTTAAGCGCACTTGAAGCCATTGACCCTGAGCTGATTAAACAAGCCATTGGCGGTGCTCGTTTTCAAGAGTGTTTTTTCACACATTGCCAAGACGATGCAATTGCGGCATTTGTTAAAGTGCGTATTTAATAAAATAGCGCCCTATATTTAAGGGAAGCACACTCCCCTTTTTTGCATCTAAGATAATTAACTTTTAACTTCCAGTGTTTATAATATCCTGAGACAAAATACGCTTATCGTCTTTGTATACTTCAAGCCAACCTGGTGGCGAGGTATCACAGCCGATCACTGTAACTTGTAATACATAGCTGTAACGGCCATTGTTAAATGTGTAGCTATGGTTACCACCGCTACCGTCAAACTTTATATCGCCATTAACTAAAACAATATCTGGTTTATCACTGAGTTTTTTATCAATACTCCACGATACATAGCGGAAGTTTCCATCCCCTAAGTCATCGATACGAATACGGAATTTAGCCGTTTGCCAATCTAAAATAGGCTCTGCAAAAGTATTAACACTTGGGGGCAGCGCTTGTTTATCAGCTGCTATTAAACGTTTCGCTAGCAACTGCTCTTTGGCTGTTTGGTAATTTATACCGATAATTTTACCGTTGCTATCAACCCAAACGATGCCACTATTTAGCATAATGCCGCGCCAGCCCACCTTATCCCAGTCAGTATCGATATTTGAATTAGCAATCTGTGCAATCAGCTGCGGATCAAATACCTGATCGAAACGTTCGACTAACTCAGCTTGATTATTAATAGCAGGCACTGGATAGCTGCGCTTTAACGGATAACTAACCAGCGCAGCTATCGCCGCATTATCATCTGCTTTAAACGCGGCAATAATAGATGAAATATTTTGATGATACTGCTGCTCAAGCGCAAACGTATTTGATGCGAAAAGTAGAGATAAGCACAGTAAAGTGAGATTTAGAAACTTCATGTGTAGCCCTTTAGTTAAAATATTGATTAATAAGGAGACGTAAAGAAACTAGGCGTTAGGTAAAAGTCAAAGACAAGAAACAATCCCCTTATACCTACAGTTATAATTACAGTTTTTAAGTCGTTGCGAATCATTATAAGTTTACGCCTAGATAAATTCATAATGCTATTTTAGTGACTTATCCCCTACCAACATGACTTAAATTGCATCATTGAATAACTCCACCAAACAAAGGTAATAAATCACCAGCTTATACAATTATTATTCATAAAAAAACGAGCCTAATTTGACTCGTTTTTACTTATCACTTACCGCTTAAAGCTGCCATATTCCGGCTCATACCCCAAATTAGGCGACAGCCACCTTTCGGCCTCTTCCAGCGTCATGTTGGTACGTTTAGCGTAGTCTTCAACCTGATCCTTTTGTACTGCCGCTACGGCGTAGTATTTAGCCTCAGGGTGAGAGAAGTACCAGCCTGATACCGCTGCGCCGGGCCACATGGCGTATGAGCTGGTGAGCTGCATGCCAATGCGCTTTTCAGTGTCGAGTAGTTGCCAGATTTTCTTCTTCTCAGTGTGCTCTGGACACGCTGGGTAACCGGGTGCAGGGCGAATACCTTGATAGTTTTCACGAATAAGATCTTCATTCGCAAGGTTTTCGTCTGGGGCAAAACCCCAATATTCTTTACGCACTTGTTCGTGTAAGTACTCAGCAAAGGCTTCGGCGAGTCTATCTGCCACCGCTTTTACCATTATTTTGTTGTAGTCATCTTGCTGTGCATCGAACGCATCAGCTAAGTCGTCTTCTTCAAGACCGCCGGTTACCGCAAATGCACCAAAGTAATCAGGCGTGCCTTTCGGAGCGATATAATCAGCTAAGCAGTAGTTAGCAAAGTCGGTTTTTTCTGTTTGCTGACGTAAATGGCACGATGTGGTTAATAGTTCAGAGCGAGTTTCGTCTGTGTATATTTCAATATCGTCACCCACGCGATTAGCTGGGAATAAACCAATTACGCCAAGCGGTTGCAAACTGCCTGACTTTTCAAGGTCGTCAAGCATGTCGTTAGCGTCTTTAAATAAGCTTTGCGCCTGCTCGCCAACCACTTCATCAGTCATGATACGTGGGTATTTACCGGCGATTGACCAGGTCATAAAGTACGGCGTCCAGTCTATGTATTGTCGTAAAGTGGCTATCGAGACATTTTTAAACTCTGTCACGCCCAGCTTTTTCGGCACCGGTGGAGTGTAATTATCCCAATCAAGCTTGGCGGCGTTGTCGCGGGCACGTTGAATAGTAACCGGTTTTGAACGTGGTTTTTTGCGTGCTTGCTGCTCGCGTACTTTGACATATTCAGCGCTGGTTTTTGCTAAAAATTCAGCTTTATGCTCTTTCGACAATAAGTTAGAAACCACGCCTACAGCGCGACTGGCGTTATTTACATAAACCACGCCTTTGTCATATTGTGGCTCGATTTTAACGGCAGTATGCGCTTTTGAGGTAGTCGCGCCACCAATCAATAGCGGTAGTTCAAAACCACGGCGCTTCATTTCTTTGGCAACATGTACCATTTCATCAAGCGATGGTGTAATCAGCCCTGATAAACCAATGATATCGGCTTTTTCATCAATCGCGGTTTGCAGTATTTTATCGGCAGGCACCATTACGCCTAAGTCGATAACTTCATAGTTATTACATTGCAGTACTACGCCAACAATATTTTTACCAATATCATGTACGTCACCTTTAACGGTGGCCATCACGATTTTACCGTTAGTAGCCCCTTCTTCTTTTTCAGCTTCAATGTAAGGGTCTAGGTAGGCCACTGCGCGCTTCATCACTCGCGCTGATTTAACGACTTGCGGTAAGAACATTTTACCTGCGCCAAATAAATCGCCTACCACGTTCATGCCGTCCATTAACGGCCCTTCAATCACATGAATAGGCTTATCGGCAGCAGCGCGGCATTCTTCGGTGTCTTCATCTATAAAGGTAGTAATGCCTTTAACAAGAGCATGTTCAAGGCGCTTTTCAACTGGCCATGTGCGCCATTCTAAATCCTCTACGCGTTCGGCTTGCGCCATACCAGAGTATTTTGGTGCCAACTCTACTAAGCGTTCACCGGCACCTGGGTCGGTATTTAAAATAACGTCTTCAACCGCTTTTCGCAGCTCTGCTGGAATATCATCATACACAGCGAGTTGCCCTGCATTAACAATCCCCATATCCATACCCGCTTGAATTGCGTGATATAAAAATACTGAGTGAATAGCCTCTCGCACGGGGTTATTCCCACGAAACGAGAACGATACATTCGACACCCCGCCCGACACTTTACAGTGTGGCAAGTTTTGCTTAATGCGACGTGTACCTTCAATAAATTCAACTGCGTAGTTGTCGTGCTCTTCAATACCAGTTGCTACCGCAAAGATGTTGGGATCGAAAATAATATCTTCTGGCGCAAAGCCAATTTCATCCACCAAAATGCGGTAACTACGCTGACAAATTTCAAACTTGCGATCGGCTGTATCTGCTTGGCCGTCGGTATCAAACGCCATAACCACTGCAGCGGCGCCAAAACGTTTAATAATTTTAGCTTGGCGAATAAATGGCTCTTCACCTTCTTTTAGCGAGATTGAGTTTACAATTGCCTTGCCTTGAATACACTTTAAGCCCGCTTCAATAACTTCCCATTTAGAAGAGTCAACCATAATTGGCACGCGAGAAATATCAGGCTCGGAGGCAATCAAATTTAAAAACTTCACCATGGCGGCTTTTGAGTCCAGCATGGCTTCATCCATGTTGATATCAATAACCTGTGCGCCGTTTTCTACTTGCTCGCGGGCAACATTAAGCGCACTCTCGTAATCTTCTTCCATGATCAAACGTTTGAACATGGCTGAGCCGGTCACATTGGTACGTTCGCCAACGTTGGTAAATACTGCTATTTTTTGTGTCATCTCGGCTACCTTAGTTTAAATTACACGCTTCAAGGCCTGATAAGCGCATACGCACTTCAAGCTCTGGCAATAGGCGAGGTTTAACACCTTCAAGCCCTTTCGAAAATGCCCTGATGTGTGCAGGTGTGGTACCACAACAACCGCCAACAATATTGATAAAGCCAGACTTGCCCCAATCGATAATTTCTTGAGCCATTTCAGGTGCTTCTAAATCATATTCCCCAAACTCGTTCGGTAAACCAGCATTGGGGTGAACAGAGACAAAGGTTTCGCAAACACGCGATAGTTCTTCTACATATTGGCGCAATAAATCTGGACCTAGCGCGCAGTTCAAGCCAATTGAAATTGGCTTTATATGACGAATAGAATTATAAAATGCTTCGGTGGTTTGCCCTGACAGCGTACGGCCCGAGGCATCGGTTATGGTGCCAGAGATCATCACAGGCAACTTGCGCCCTGCTTGTTCAAACGCTTCTTCAACCGCGAATGAAGCCGCTTTTGCATTAAGCGTATCAAAAATTGTTTCTATTAAAATGAGATCAACACCACCTTCCATTAAAGCAAGGGTTGATTCAACATACGCGGTGACTAACTTATCAAACGTGACATTGCGATAACCGGGGTCGTTCACATCCGGTGAGATTGAACAGGTTTTTGAGGTTGGCCCTAAAACACCCGCAACATAGCGTGGTTTAGCTGGATTTTTAGCAGTAAACTCATCACAAATACTGCGTGCTAATTTAGCTGACTCTAAGTTTACTTCACGGCTGATGCTGGCCATATCGTAATCTTCCATCGAAATTGTAGTCGAATTAAAGGTGTTGGTTTCGATAATATCGGCACCTGCACTTAAAAAGCCACGATGAATATCAGCAATAATTTTTGGTTGTGTAATGCTTAATAAATCATTATTACCTTTAATTAGCACATGCCAGTCTTTAAAGCGCTCGCCACGGTAATCGTGTTCTTCTAATTTGTGTTCTTGGATCATGGTACCCATAGCACCATCAAGAATTAAAATACGCTGTTTTAACGCTTCAATTAACTCGGCGCTTTTGTTTTCTAAATTATTCGGCATAGTTGTTAGTCCTTACGGCTTGGCTAACTAAATTAATATCATAGGGTGTGGTTTGGTACACATAATAATTTAACCAATTCGAAAACAGTAAAAAGGCATGGCTTTGCCAAGTTTTCGACGGTTCGTTATCTGGGTTGTTCTCTGGAAAGTAATTTTCAGGCAATGGCGCATCAGGGCCTTTTTCTAAATCGCGCTGATATTCGCCTTTTAAAGTGTCTGCATCATACTCAGGATGCCCGGTAATATACACTTGGCTGCCGGATTTATTTTTTATTAAGTAAGCGCCTACTTGCTCTGAACCTGCCAGCACAACTAAGTCATCACAAGCGTTAATTTTTTCAATATCAATATGACCATAACGCGAGTGCGGCACTACAAAGGTATCGTCAAAACCACGCGTTAAGGCTCCATGTTCAAAGTAACACTTATGGGTAAACACGCCACAGAGCTTATTTTCTTTTAGTTCACGCTTTAGATTATAATGATGAAATAAACCCGCGTGAGCCGCCCAACACGAAAATAATGTTGAGGTTACATGCTGCTCCGCCCAATCTAAAATTACTTTTAGTTCATCCCAGTAGGCTACATCGTCATATTCTAAATGTGCCAATGGTGCGCCGGTAATGAGTAATGCATCGTAATTGTTGTCTTTCACTTCAGAGAAATAACGGTAAAAAGTGTCTAAATGCTGCTCTGAATTGCTACTGCTGCGATGAGTGTCTAAACGTAGAAGCTCTACATTCACTTGTAAGGGTGAATTAGCGAGCAAACGAATAAATTGCACCTCGGTTTCTACCTTATTAGGCATTAAGTTTAAAATCGCCAAGCGCATCGGACGGATCTCTTGGGTTTTAGCGCGGCTTTTTGGCATTACGAATACGTTTTCTTGACGTAACTTCGCAATTGCGGGCAATTCATCTTTAACGGTAATAGGCATACTCATCTCCAAGGCATAATTAACCAATGGCTAATTATGAACGGATAGCTGGAAATTTCAACCTCTAGATGTTTAGATGTCCAAATGAATTTATTTTAGCTATTTTTTTGCATTCTAAAAACCGCTCGCCATAATGCGCCTGTTGATTTTATTTTAAGGTGGTAAACGTGATTGATTGCCTAGGCTTAGGAGAACTTTTTGCTATATTAGCAGCTATTGTTTGGGCGCTTTCGACCATTTTATATAAAGGTTTTAGCCATCACTTAACGCCTATGCAGCTAAACATCAGTAAAGGCGTGTTAGCAAGTGCCATGATGTTAGCGACTATTGCGATTACTCAAGACGCTGCACTACCACATCATCTGACAAGCTGGCTTTGGCTAATTGCTGGCGGGGTGATTGGGATTGCGATTGGCGATAGCGCCTATTTTACTGCGCTGCGAAATATTGGCCCTGCTCGCACGTTAGTTATTGAGTCCCTTGCTCCAGCCCTTGTGGGGGTTTTTAATATCCTGCTATTAAATCATTATTTATCGCCATTTGCATGGTGCGGTATTGTACTTACAACCATTGGCGTAGTAATAGCAATCAAGCCTGAAAAAACATTGCCACAGGTTGATCATCAACATTATCGCAAAGGTGTTTTATGTGCCCTTGCAGCTGCTATCTGCCAAGCGCTCGGTATGGTGATGTCTAAAGGCGCACTCAATAATGAGCATATGAGTAGCTTATGGGCGGCATTAATTAGATTAGCAGCAGGTACGATGACTGTGGCCTTAGTTGTTGCAGTGTTTAAAAGCAGTGAATTTAAACAAGCACTAACTCTAAGGGGAATTAGCGGCAAACAATGGTTTTTTGCGGCTGTGTTTTTAGGCACTTTCCTTGGTTTATGGCTTCAACTTGGCGCAGTTAAATATACCGATCCAGCCATTGCACAAACGATTTTCGCAACCGCGCCATTAATTGTAATGAGCATTGGTTTTATAAAGCGCGAGCCCGTTACCAATAAAATGTTAATAGGCGGCTTGCTTGCTTTAATCGGTGTAGGAGTATTGCTCGCGAATTAGCACATTGTTATTTGGTTGATTCGTTGACTGTTTCACCTGAGAGCCACTACAATACAACATTGAAATTTTTATTATTATTTGAAGGCTCCTTCCATGGTTTTACCTGATAAGTTTATTTTCTCGATGAGTCGAGTATCTAAGGTTGTGCCACCTAAGCGCACTATCTTAAAAGATATTTCTTTGCATTTTTTCCCGGGCGCAAAAATTGGTGTACTTGGTTTAAACGGTTCTGGTAAATCAACGTTGCTACGTATTATGGCCGGCCTTGATCAAGAGTTTGAAGGTGAGGCATATCCTCAACCGGGCACTAAAATTGGTTACTTACCGCAAGAGCCTATTCTAGATGAAAGCAAAACGGTTCGTGAAACTGTGGAAGAAGCAGTCAGCGAAGTTAAAAACGCGCTTAACCGTCTTGATGAAGTATATAACGAATACGCGATGGAAGATGCTGACTTTGACGCACTAGCCAAAGAGCAAGGTGAGCTTGAAGCAATTATTCAAGCCCACGATGGTCATAACATCGACAACGTATTAGAGCGCGCCGCAGATGCCCTGCGCTTACCTGAGTGGGATGCTAAAATTGAATTCTTGTCAGGTGGTGAGCGTCGCCGAGTGGCTATCTGCCGCTTATTGCTTGAAAAACCAGATATGCTTATCCTCGATGAGCCGACTAACCACTTAGATGCAGAATCTGTAGCATGGCTTGAGCGCTTCTTGCATGATTACGAAGGCACTGTTGTGGCGGTAACCCATGACCGTTACTTCCTCGATAATGTAGCTGGCTGGATCTTAGAGCTTGACCGTGGTGAAGGTATTCCATGGGAAGGTAATTATTCTTCTTGGCTTGAGCAAAAAGATGCGCGCCTGCAGCAAGAGCAAAAGTCTGAAAAAGCCCGTCAAAAATCAATTGCACAAGAACTTGAGTGGGTACGTTCAAACCAAAAAGGTCGTCAAGCTAAGTCAAAAGCGCGTATGTCGCAATTTACTGAAATGCAGCAGTCTGATTACCAAAAACGTAATGAAACCAACGAGCTATTTATTCCACCTGGACCACGTTTAGGTGATCAAGTTATTGAAGTTAAAAACTTGAAGAAAAGCTTTGGCGATCGCGTGTTAATTGATGATCTAAGCTTTACTGTGCCTAAAGGCGCAATTGTTGGCATTATCGGTGCCAATGGCGCAGGTAAATCAACGCTGTTTAAAATGCTCAGCGGTGAAGACAAACAAGACAGCGGTGAAATTAACCTAGGTGAAACGGTTGAACTGGCAACCGTTGATCAGTTCCGTGGCAATATGGATGACAGCAATACTGTTTTCCAAGAAATTTCAAACGGCCAAGACGTACTAAAAATTGGTAACTTTGAATTCCAAAGCCGTGCCTATGTTAGTCGCTTTAACTTCAAAGGTAACGATCAGCAAAAATTTGTTAAGGACTTGTCAGGTGGTGAACGCAACCGCTTACACTTAGCTAAGTTATTAAAAGCCGGTGGCAACGTTATCCTGCTGGATGAGCCAACCAATGATTTGGACGTTGAAACATTACGTGCCCTTGAGAACGCTATTTTAGAATTCCCAGGCTGCGTTATGTGTATCTCGCATGACCGTTGGTTCTTAGACCGTATTGCTACACATATTCTTGATTACCGTGACGAAGGCCAAATTAACTTCTTCGATGGTAACTACACTGAATATGAAGAATGGCTTAAAAAGACCTTAGGCACTGCGGCTACGCAACCTAAACGTATTAAGTACAAGAAGATAGGTTAAGTTCTAGGTTCTAAAAATATTTTAAGCCCCACATTTATGTGGGGCTTTTTTTATTAACCTAGAATCTAGATCAGAGATTCACGATCCAGAGTTCAGCTTATACCAATCGTGTTAAGTTACTGACCATTTATAGCGACAGATAAATGGAGTGATAACAAGACATAAATTTTGACATGTAGTTGTTCTACATGGTAAATTTATAACGCAGTTAGCGCTTTATTTAGCTCGCTAGAATGGTTAAATATTTAAGTCGATTGGTATTAATTACACATACTGACTAAAAAACAGGCTACACTTAATCCTAATACTCCTAAAAGGAATAATGATGGAAAACCGCCGACATTACACGCGCATTTTATTTTCAACTCCCGCGCATTTAACCAATAATACCCATAGTTACCCCTGCCAGTTGCTCGATATATCATTAAATGGCGCTCTGGTTAGTCGCAATAATAACTTTAACTTTACAAAAAATAGTAGTGCTATTCTTGCCTTTAAACTCCCGCAAAGTGAAGTAATCATCGCGATGACTGTCACTATTTGCCATATCGAACAACAACATATAGGTTTAAAATGTACCCATATTGATATAGATAGTATTACCCATTTAAAGCGTTTAATTGAGTTAAACCTCGCTGACGATACACTACTGCACCGTGAACTTGAGAGTTTGATCCACAGTGCGTAAAGCAAGTAACTGGATTGAAATTGCCCTGTAGGTTACCCTAGAGAAAATTCGCAACGCAATCTGACTATGGCTCTTAATCAACACTTACCGCTGGTTTATCACCCTAACTATTCGTTTAACTTTGATCCTAACCATCGTTTTGTAATGAGTAAATTTGCCCATTTATACCAACAAGTAAAAGCACTTGGTTTGGCGAATAGCAACCTAATCACACCTGAACTTGGCAGCCCTGAGGCGCTTGAATTGGTACATTGTGATAATTACATTCAAGATTTATGGCATAACCGCTTAGATGATAAAGCGATGCGTCGTATTGGGCTACCTTGGTCTGAACAATTAATGGCACGAACTTTTACCGCACCTCAAGGCACGTTGCAAACTGCGCGCTTAGCTCTTGAGCACGGCATTGCATGCCATTTAGCCGGCGGTACACACCACGCTCACAGCGATTTTGGCTCTGGCTATTGTATGGTCAACGACCTAGCCTTTACTGCACAAACGCTGATTCAATCAGCTGAAGTGACCAATGTATTGATTTTTGACTTAGATGTACACCAAGGCGATGGCACCGCAGCCATGTTACAACACCAACCATATGCATATACCTGCTCGATTCATTGTGAAAAGAATTTTCCATTTCGCAAATCCGCCAGCGATCTCGACATTGGTTTAGCTAATAATATGCAAGATGATGAATATTTAGGGATTGTTGATGATACCTTGCGCTTTTTACTCAAAGAACTTAACCCTGATTTAGTGCTTTATGATGCAGGTGTCGACATTTGGCAGCAAGATGGTTTAGGTAAACTTGATATTAGCTGGCAAGGCATTGAAAAACGAGATCACTTAGTGTTTAAGCGCTGTATTGAGCACAATACGCCAGTGGCAAGCGTGATTGGCGGAGGTTATGATAGAAATCACTTGCGCCTTGCAAAACGCCACGCAATTGTTATAGAGCAAGCTGCGCTGTTTTAAAAGCAGAGTATAAAACTGCTAAAACAGTATTTTTGACTACACTTTAAATTCATACCTTTATTGAGATCATTATGCGACTGTTGTTTATTTTGTTACTTGCATTTATGTCGAGTATTGCCAACGCCGAAGAAGAAGCTGTAAAAGAAGAGCTTCCGCCGATTAACCCAGCTTACAATGCGGAGCATGCTATGGTGCTCGTTAATCAAGGCTCGCGTATTTTTGCAGTTAGCCTACCGACTTATAAATTACCTCACGATGTGCAAGTTGTTTATCAAATTGAAAACCCAGATGTCGCTTTTTTAAGCCTGGTACGTGATGCAGAGCTTATTACTATCAAACCACAACCGTTTAATATTCAACGGCTAATGCGTGGCGAAGAACTAACAATTACGGCAGATGTGTATGCCGGACACTACCAGCGCGATGGCAGTTTGGTTTATCAACATAGACCTATTGTAATGAGTAAATTACTTTATGCGCGGGAATTAACTGATTTGAACGAATCATCGCAGTGGCAAGAATACGACATGATCACCCTCAAAAATAATGAGCGAATTTATATCCATAAAATAACCCAAGCACCGAGTTTTAATCACCTTATTTTTGCAGATTTAACTAATGCCTGTCTGCAAAAATTTCGCACATCAAAACGCGTCCCAAATGCTAGCGAATTAACCTATAAATTTGCCAACTGTGGCACCTTAAAGCCGCTCTATTTTGATGTTGAAGGTTTGCAGTAAAACATTATTTACTCGAAAATACTTGCATAGTTATAAACTTTAACCCTTGCTGCATCTTCTCGCTCGATTGTCCTGCAAAACCAAGCCGAGCATAGCTATAGTTTATGGGCTTTAAACTACGTACTGAGTTGGTAAAGTAAAACTCGGCTTCAGTTTGTAAGTACACACCTTGCTTTGCTAACTGCGCTTTTAAGTGCTGAGTGTCTTTATTAAAGTTGACCCACATCGCCATGCCGCCGTCGGGCTTTTTATATTCTATAGGATGCCCAAGTGCTTGTAGCTCTATTAAATAGGCATCCATCGCTTCATAGCGCTGTTTATACAGTTTGGTCATACGCTTTAAATGGCGTTCAAAGCCACCTTCTTTCATCCAGTGCGCCACAGCTAATTGCATGATCACATCGTTCTTATGGTTCATCAGCTGCTTCCACGCAGTTAATTGCGCTAATACTTCAGGCGCTGCGCAGATATAACCGATACGTGCAGCTGAAAACATAATCTTTGAAAACGTCGATAGGTAAATAACGATGCCCGCGGGGTCATCGGCGGCCATGGGTTGTAATGGCTGACAGCGATAATGAAATTCATGGTCGTAGTCATCTTCGATGATCATAACGTTGTGGGCATAACACAGTTGATAAATTTGCAAGCGCCGCGTTGGCGATAAGGTCACAGTAGTTGGGTATTGGTGCAACGGCGTTAAGTAAAGCATTTTAATTGGATAAAATTCCAGCTGGGCTTTTAAATCATCAACACATAAGCCTTCATCGTCTTGTTTTATATCAACCAATTGCGCGCCACAAGCTGCAAATGCTTGCCTTGCTGGCGGATAACCTAACGTTTCGACTGCGACAAAATCATCTTTTTTTATAAACGCTTTTGCGATTAAGAACAGTGCTTCTTGCGAGCCATTGCAGATCAATACGTCGCTTACGTTTAAATTACGCGCTTTGTATAAGTAATCACAAATATGAGCTTTTAATTGCTCGTTACCACTGACCTGCCCATAATGCAGTTGATTGATATCTAAGTGATTACACACATGGCTGATGGAGCGTTTAAATTCTTTTTGTGGGAAACTGGCAAGATCAGGCAAGCCACCAGCAAAGTTATATTTATACGCAGTTAAATCCATTCCAGCAGCAGGCACAGCCAATGTTTTAGCAAATTGATAAGGTTTTACTTTCAGTATTGGAGTACTTGAGGTACTAACACTACTTTGAATGGGCAATGACTTGGTGATCCGATAACCTGAGCGCTGCTGAGATTCAAGCCAGCCTTCCGCTACTAATAATTGCAAAGCATTCATCACTGTATGGCGATTGAGCTGATAAGTGTTTGCCATGACACGCGCCGAGCTGAGTTTTACCCCTGGCGCAAGCTTGCCTTGCATTATGGCACTACGTATCGCGCTGGCCAGTTGCAAATATTTGGCAGACTCTGACTCATCAAATTCAATAACTAACGGCTGCATTACGACTCCAAAAACACACTAAACTGGTCTAGTTAAAAAGCTAAAACTGGTTGTTTATTACTGACCAAAGTAGCGTACCTTTGTTATTCATAAATAGCAAAATATGGGGCTTATCATGTTTACAAAACACATTCATCAAACCAGTAAGCTGGCTTTAGAGCCACTGACACAAAACCACCTCGAGGGGCTATATCAAGCAGGCCAAGATCCACAAATATGGCGTTGGGTTTTAATGAATTACACCCAAACCCGTGCAACTCTCGATGATTGGTTTATCAATACAGCGCAGTTTAATGCCGAACAACAAATAGTCTACGCCATAGTTGATAAAGTAAGTAAGCAGGTGCTTGGTACTACACGTTTATTTAGGTTAGATAAACAAAATTACAGCGCCGAGATTGGCCACACATTTATTGCTAAAAAGTGGCAACGTAGTTTTGTAAATACCCACGCTAAATACTTGCTACTGCAATATGCGTTCGAAGAATTAGGCTTAGTGCGTATTGCTTTTAATACCCATGAACAAAACCAAAAATCGCGTAATGCTATAGCACGCCTTGGCGCGCGCTTTGAAGGCATTAGTTATAAAGACAGGTTACTTGCTGATGGCTCATACCGAAACACCGCTCAGTTCAGTATTATAGACGAGCAATGGCCGACAATAAAATCTCAGTTAGAAGGAAAACTATAATGTACCCAGCGGCCCATTTTCAACAACATGATAGCAAGCAATTACAACAGTTAGTAAATAGCTATCCACTGGCGACCATTTTAATGCCTAATACACAAAACCAACTCAATGATATATGCCGCGTGCCATTATTATATGACCCAGCTCGCGAGGTTTTTATCGGCCATGTGGCCAAATATAATCCCCTGTCATCATTTGATGGTCAATCAGTGAAGCTATTGTTTAGTGGCGATGATTGCTATTTATCGCCCGCTTACGCACACAATAAAACCCTACCTAGTTGGCTTTATTCGAGTGTTTATGTGACAGCTAAAGTGCGTATTGTTAAAGACCAACAGCACAAAGAGCAGATCATGCAACGACTAACCGATCATCTTGAGCAACACTTTACTGAGCATGCTACAGATAAATGGCAAATTAATGAGGTACCCGTACAGCATCGCCATGTAATGTACCAACAATTAAGCTTTATTGAATTTATTCCTAGTCACTGGTGTGGCAATTTTAAACTTAGTCAAAACAAGCCTGCTGAAATACGTGCAGCCATAAAACAAAGCTTAATGTTAGCGGGGAAACTCAGTATTGCTGAGTTAATCAATTAGCGGTGCTATAAAAATGAAAAAAGGCTCCTCGGAGATCTTAGAGCCTTTGGTTAACTTTGAAATAAACTCGGTTTAGTAATTAGTTAAAAGCAAACAGATGCGGGGCAATATTTTGGTAATCAACTGCCATGGCGATACTCAGTGCAGTGATATTCACAATTGAAAACGCAAATACTTGGCGTGCCCAACCACTAATATCAATATTACGACGATAACCTCGCAGCGCCATTAATAACCACCAAAAACTAGTAGTGCAAGCAACAGCTAAAAAAGCCATACCGGTATAACCGCCAATGGTTAATAACATTACCACTAACGCATATACCGCGATATACAACACAATATGATGTTTAGCTTTATCAATACCTTGCGCTACCGGTAATACCGGAATACGCGCAGCTTGGTAGTCTTTATAGCGAAAAATAGCAATCGCATAAGAGTGCGGCATTTGCCACAAACTGAACATTACTAATAAGATCAACGCGCCAACATCAAACTGTGCTGAAACAGCGCAGTACCCTACCACTGGTGGTACTGCTCCTGATAAACTACCGATAAACGTGCCATACACTGAGCGACGCTTCATATATAAGCTGTAAACACCCACGTATATGACATAACCAAACACAGCAAAAAATACCGCAATCCAGTTAGTAAAAACCATTAGTAAAGCAAAGCCTAGTAAGCCAAGTACTGTGCCATGCAGCAAAGCCGTGGTTGCAGACATTTCACCGGTAACGGTTACCCGTGTTCGCGTGCGCGCCATGCGAATATCAATATCACGGTCGATCACATTATTGATCACGCAACCTGAGGCTACCACCAGCGATAAGCCAACTAATGTAGCAAGCATTAGCCAGCCATCAATATCACCACGCGAGGCGAGTAAAAACCCACCCGCAACCGAGATCAAATTGCCCATGATAATGCCGGGCTTAGTGACCTTTAAATAACGACGAAACATCTGCAGTTCCCCTATTCTTTGCTTTACGAAAACGTACTAGCTGGGGCTAGTACATCATCATGGCGTTCGATTCGTAGATGATCCATACAGACAGGCCAACCACCATAACGATGATCAGCGCACTGAAGATGAACGATAACGAACTGGCTTTACCGTCTTCGGTGGTAAAGTTCAGGTGCAAGAAGTATTTTAAATGCACCCAAATTTGCACAATGGCCATTACGACAACACAGGCAAATGTGGTTGGTTTTGACAATGTACCGCTCATCACCGCCCAAAATGGAATGGCCGTTAGAATGATTGATAAAACAAAACCTATTAAATAGTCTTTAACACTGCCATGTGAAGCATCACTATGGCTTTGTGTATGTAGCTCATTTAATACATGTGATTCACTGTGGCTCATTACATCACTCCCATTAAGTAAACAACGGTAAATACGCAGATCCATACCACATCTAAAAAGTGCCAAAACAAACTTAAGCAACTTAAACGTGTAACGGTTGCTGGGTTTAAACCACGACGTGACACTTCGAACATCATCGTCGCCATCCAAATCAGACCAGCGGTTACGTGCATACCGTGTAAGCCTACTAAAGAGAAGAACGAGGTTAAAAATGCGCTGCGCTGCGGGCCATTACCATGGGCAATTAAATGATGAAATTCATAAATTTCCATACCAATAAACACAGCACCAAAAGCAAAAGTAATTGCCAGCCACGTTAATGTAGCGGCCTTCTTTTGCGCATGAGCTGAGATCATCGCAAAACCAAAAGTGATACTACTTAGTAGTAACGCAGCAGTTTCAACCGCTACAAAGTCCAGTTCAAAAATATCTTTGCCAGATACGCCACCCGCTGTATTCATATAAAGCACAGCGTAGGTGGCAAAGAAAGAAGCAAACAATAAGCAGTCGGTCATTAAGTAAAGCCAAAAACCAAATACCGTATCGCCACCAGTATCATGATGCTCATGAGCATGAGCATCATGATCGATGCTATTTACATCTGCAGGGATTGCACTCATGCGCTGAACTCCTTACCTTGGTTAAATGTTGTTGCACTTTTATTATGTGCACTTTCAATTTCAAGAATTTCTTCTGGTTGCACGTAGTAATCAACATCACTGGTGTAACAGCGCTTAAAGAATACCGTGATGCCAGCAATAACACCGACAATTGCCAACCACCAAATATGCCAAATCATGGCAAAACAGAATGTGGTAAAACACGCACTCATCATCACCCCTGCCGAAGTATTTTTTGGCATATGAATAGGCGCATAGCTTGCTTGTTGTTGATACGCTTGGCCTTTTTCTTTCATATCAGTCCAAGTATCGATATCGTGTACATGCGGTATAGTAGCGAAGTTATAGTATTGTGGTGGTGACGATGTTGACCACTCAAGTGTGTGTCCATTCCACGGATCGCCGGTTGTATCTTTTAATGCTTCGCGATTTTTAAAGCTCACAATAAGCTGTACAACTTGGAACAAAATACCAAACATAATGATCACCGCACCGACAAAGGCAATGTACAACCAGATATTCCAATCTGGGTTATTGGTGTGGTTTAAGCGACGTGTCATACCTAAGAAACCAAGTACGTATAGCGGCATAAATGCAACAAAGAAACCAATTAACCAACACCAGAATGACGCTTTACCCCAACCTTCATGAAGTTTAAAGCCCATTGCTTTAGGGAACCAAAATGCAAAACCTGCCAAGTATCCAAATACCGCACCACCAATGATGGTGTTATGAAAATGTGCAATCAGGAAGAGGCTGTTGTGTAATACATAATCAGCACCTGGGATTGCTAGTAGTACCCCTGTCATCCCGCCGATGGTAAAGGTCACCATAAAGCCAAGTGTCCAAAGCACAGGAACTGTAATGCGTAAACGACCACGATAAATAGTAAATAGCCAGTTGAACAGTTTCACACCGGTGGGCACCGCAATGACCATGGTCATTACGCCAAAGAAGGCATTAACATTAGCACTGGACCCCATAGTGAAGAAATGGTGTAACCAAACAATAAAACCTAAGATAGAAATTGCACCACTGGCATAAACCATAGATTTATAACCAAATAAACGTTTACCGGTAAAAGTGGAAATAATTTCTGAGAAAACACCAAACGCAGGTAAAATCAATATATATACTTCAGGGTGACCCCAAGCCCAAAACAGGTTGATGTACATCATGGCGTTGCCGCCAGCTTCATTAGTAAAGAAGTGGAAGCCTAAATAACGGTCTAGCGTTAACATAGTCAACACCGCAGTTAAGATTGGGAATGACGCAGCAATTAAGATATTTGCCCATGTACATGTCCAGGTAAAAATTGGCATTTGCATTAAACGCATACCAGGGGCACGCATTTTAAACACTGTTACTAAAAAGTTTACAGCCGTTAATAGTGTACCAATACCTGATATTTGCAGTGCCCAAATATAATAATCGACCCCGACTCCAGGGCTAAAAGACATCTCCGATAGCGGCGGATAAGCGACCCAACCAGTTTTTGCAAATTCACCACAGAACAATGAAATATTAATTAATATTGCACCACCGGCAGTAAGCCAAAAACTTAAATTATTTAAAAACGGAAATGCTACATCGCGCGCACCAATTTGCAGTGGCAATACAATGTTCATTAAACCAATCATAAATGGCATCGCCATAAAGATGATCATGATCACCCCATGTGCGGTGAATATTTGGTCATAATGCTCTGGCGGCAAATAACCCGTTGCGCCTCCTGTGGCAAGCGCCAATTGTGCCCGCATCATAATTGCATCTGAGAAACCACGAAACAGCATGATCAAGGCAAGGATAATGTACATCACGCCTAAGCGTTTATGATCGATTGAGGTGATCCAGTCGTGCCATAGCACACCCCATTTTTTATATTTTGTGACTAAAGCTGCAATCAATGCCCCTGCAATCACTACTACCGCCATTGTCACCATCAAAATAGGTTCATGGAACGGAATGGCATCTAACGATAATTTTCCAAATAACGACATAATTATTCCTCGCCCTCGCTGTGCATTGTGTGATTTTCATGACCGCTGTGCTCAGGCATTGCACTGTGCATTTTGTTCATATCACCATGTGCTTGCATATATTTCATAATGATGGTGTGGAACAAGCCATCATCAACATCAGCAAAATAAGTCACCGGGTTGTTTTCACTCGGTAATGCCAGTGCATCATAATTCGCTTTAGTGAGCGTATTAGCTTGGCTTTTCACCTTGTTTACCCACGTATCAAAGTCAGCTTGCGTTGGCGTAGCTATGGCATTAAATTTCATACCAGTAAAACCTGCGCCGCTGTAGTTAGCAGAAAAGCCTTTAAACGTACCCGGTTCATTAGCAATCAAATGCAACTTAGTTTCCATGCCCGCCATCGAGTAGATTTGGCTACCTAGTTGTGGGATGAAAAATGAGTTCATGGTACTTTCTGAGGTGATTTTATATTCCACCGGTACATTGGCTGGAAATACCAATTCATTAACCGTAGCAATACCTTGCTCAGGATAAATAAACAGCCATTTCCAATTCAGTGATACCACTTCAACTGTTAAGTGTTTGCCTTTACCTTCAAGCGGTTTATAAGGGTCAAGCTGTTGCGTTGATTGCCAAGTAATGACACCCAGTACAATCACTATCACAATAGGAATGGCCCAGACTGCGGCTTCAATTTTTCCTGAGTGTGCCCATTTTGGCGCATAAATTTGCTGCTCTTGGCCATCACGATATTTCCACGCAAAGTACAAGGTCATCACAATCACAGGAATAACCACAATTAACATCAGCACAGTGGCAATGATGATCAGATTTTTTTCATCTATCCCAACTTGCCCTTTTGGATCAAGCACCCCGCCTTTACAGCCAGTCAGTGCGAGCACAGTTGTGCCCAGAGCAATATTACAGAGGTTTCGAATTAACAAAGGACTATCCTACAACCTAAAATTTGATATGTGCTGCCCCTACAACTCTAAATAAAAGCGTAAAAACAACGGTTTGAATATTCCTCAGGTAACTTTTTAGCGCCATAAAAAATACTAAGCATCAAAAAAGCAATAAAGGAATTTGAGGGTGTTGGTTGAATCGCAGGTACACTGCGGCTAAGCGTTATTACAGCGGACAGAATCAGCAGAATAGTTAAAAGCCAAACTATCTATAACGAGTAGCGTTCAACCATTAACAAGAGGTGGAGCACGACAACCATGAGCGCTGTGTACTACTAAAGATGTTTTTGTTTGACGAAAAGCAAAGGCTGCTTTGCGTAAAATAACCCCAGCACGACGCGCTGGGAAAAAGTGAAAAATCAACCAACATAAACCAATGAGTAACTGGCACGACACAACTGGATATGCCAAAAAGCCCAATACATTAATTAAAGATGACTCATATACAGCCCCTTCAGTTAATAAGCTTTTTAGCTCTGTCGCATCTTCAATACTACCATTTACCAGCATGGCTGAATTAATTAATAAAATAACTAATACAGAAAATAGCTCTCGTCCGGCAAAAAGTGCACGCGCACGCAACTGCCATCTACTAAGCGTAGAGTGCGTTTTTGCTGGCGGACAATTTTGCGAATTCAAACGTATATGGCCTTATTGGTTATATATTACGAAGTAAAGAGATTGGCTTTACGCTATTTTCCACTTCGTTGTTATGATCTTAATCAATAAAGTTTCAGTAATTACTGAAACTTCGGGAGGATTATAACAAAGTCAACACAAGCTACAAGTATAAAACAACATAGCGGGCTAACTTTTTATTAATATATTGAATTACAGCTATAAAAAAAGCGCCATACTGGCGCTTTAAAAATAACTTAAATGATAATTGGCGGCTTTTATAAAATAAAAAGCAACTCAAGCTAAGTTATCCCCTAACTTGAGTCGTCTTTTTGACAACATCTTCACACACAATTATAAAGATTCGTTTAATAGCGTATTCGCTATTGAATTTGGTATTGGCTGCTTCGCCACCTAACTGCATGTCGGTTAAAATAAAAAGCAACTCAAGCCAAGTTATCCCCTAACTTGAGTCGTCTTTTTGACAACATCTTCACACACAATTATAAAGATTCGTTTAATAGCGTATTCGCTATTGAATTTGGTATTGGCTGCTTCGCCATCTAACTGCATGTCGGTTAAAATAAAAAGCAACTCAAGCCAAGTTATCCCCTAACTTGAGTCGTCTTTTTGACAACATCTTCACACACAATTATAAAGATTCGGTTCTAATATTTTTCAATACGTATTGTAGATTCACTGATGAACAATAAGTTCATTTAATCGCGTGGCAGTAAATAAAAGCAGTTCAAGCTCAGGTTAACTAAACTTGAACTGTCTTTTTGACAACATCTTCACACACAATTATAAAGATTCAGTTTTAGCGTTGTTCAATAAACACTGTAATTCAGTGACAAACTTTCAGTTCGTCCAATCATGTGGCAGTAAAATAAAAACAGTTCAAGCCCAGTTTGTACTAAACTTGAACCGCCTTTGACAACATCTTCACACACAATTATAAAGATTCTTTGTAAGCGGCTTGTTCATTTCGCTTCCTTGAAACTAAATTTAGTGTAATAGCTCAAAGCTTACAACTGATAAAAATAAATCTGATAGATGAAAAAAATTAACTCATAGACTTTAGTCTAAATTTTAACCCTAAAATCAACTTAAATGTTCACAAAAAACTTTATCAAAAGATATTATTTTATAATAAACAATCAATTGAAAATAAAGCCCGCAAAGCATCACAGTTATGAGAAATGATTTCACTTAAAGTGAATATAATTTTGGACCGATCCATTTTAATATTATATTCTTAAAAATTTGCAAAGCAAGAATAGCGGGGTATTATTATGATTCGCAAAACCATACTAGTTGGCTTACTTAGTTGCTCATTTAGCTTAACTGCCGCACCAATCGCAATGCACCAAATTAAAGGATTAAACAAAGCAGCGATTACACACGCTGATCTTGCTCCTTTACTAGATACGTTAGCTGCTCACCCCAGCATAGAGCGAAAAAATTTAGGTCAATCATTCTTAGGTAAATCAATTGATGCATTTTATATTGGCTCGGGGCCAATCAAAGTTATGATGTGGAGCCAAATGCATGGTGATGAAAATACGGCAAGTGCCGCATTAACGGATTTTTTAAGCTATGCAATCGAAACAAAAAATGATGCATGGCGAGAAAATTGGCAAAACAAACTATCACTGATGATCATTCCTATAGTCAATTCCGATGGGGCACAGCTGCAAACCCGTTTTAATGCGCAAGGAATAGATTTAAACCGCGATGCTAAAGCGTGGAGCTAAAGCACACTTTTTACTACGCAACGATAAACACATCGAATACGCCGTATTAGGTAGTCAACTTATAAAACTTTAAATTTAAGTACGTTAGCCCTGTTCTCAGGGCTTGTTATTTTTTGCGATCTTTTTTGGCTGTATTTTTACGTAGATAATAACGATACCAACCTAGCCAAGCCAACCCTAAACTTGCCAACGAGGCGATGATCCATAGTACTTTAAGGCTTAGCCCACCTACACTGCCATTATGCAGTGGATGTAGCCAGTTTTTGATTTGGTTACTTATTCCTTGCTGCCTAAGATCGAAGACCTTCACTACCTCACCTGAGCGCGGATTAATATCAATATAACTGTTTGGAAAACGTGTCGATTTATCATCACTTACCTGCATGCGCAGTCGATAATAGCCTTGGTTTACGCTGGGAGTTTCTATCCATGCAAGTCGCGCTTTAGGCAGTTGTGTTTGTGCTATTTTCACAGCCTGAGTAACACTAATTTGCGGGTTTGAAAAAGTTAACTGTGGTGCTGGTCTTGCAGCACTTTCGACTTTACCCAGTGCCCAGCCAAGCAAGCCATTGGTCTCTTTGGGCAAGGCTAGCATCGCACCGGTACTAGTAAGAATAAACAAGGGTAACAACATCACTAAACCGATTGTTTTATGCCAATCGTACATGCGTCCTAATAAAGCAGCGCGGCGCTTAAAACGCAATTGCCTCAACCAAAAACCTGACTTAGGCCACCACGCAACTAAACCTGTGAGTAATAAGAGCGCGCTGCCAATTCCAAGGTAACCGACAATAATTGTCCCTGTACTGCCAAGTAGTAAAGTAAAGTGCAAGTTATACAGCCAAGTTACTAGATAATCGCCCCAAAATGACTGTCTGAGCAAGGTGCTGCCATCAGCTGACAACCACACCATCATAGGTGCAAAATCCTGCCCTTGAGTCTCTTGAGGGTTATAATAGCGCGCCGGAATGAATTGTTGTTCAGGGGTCACTTCAAACCGCCACGGTCCCAGCTTATCTGGATACTGCATTCGTAATGTTTTTAATGCAGTGTTGTAATCACACGGTTGCTGCGCTGCATTTGCTAATTCCGGATGCAACCAGGTATCTATTTGCGGATAATAAACAAGTGCAGCTCCTGACAAGCAAAGGATCACAAAAAACATGCCAAGGCTTAACCCCAACCATAGATGGAGTCGCCTTGCCAACTTGCGCCACGCGAGTAACTGCTTACTCATTAATACTTAAACTTAATTGCAACAGATATAGCACGACCTTGTGCTGGGCTATGCAGAGTTTACGAGTCATCCCACTATACATATTCATAATACTCATCAGTTAAATTATCAACTTGCGTGCTTAACATCAGTGCCGAATTAACGTCATAACTTGCTTTAAGCCTAAGTAGTGAAAAGTCACCATATCGTCCTTGGCTATTACTTAGTGCTAATTCGTAATCAGAAAGCGCACGCAGTGTTGCAGCCAAATTTAATTGCGTTGTTAATTAAGTTGTTAATTGATAATCAATGCCTGCAGTGAATAAACGATTAGGAATACATCATATTATACAGTCCATACGAGCTTCACTGGGTGTGACATATTGTCGCAGTGGTCGATTACTTGCCACATTTTGGCTGTAAGTGGGCATTAAAAAAGCGCCTGTTATTAAAGAGGCGCTTTTTAATGTATATTTGCTAGCTATCACGAGCTTATAATATTTGGTTTTCTTTCCAAACTTGCTCTTTTGCCATACGCTTTTTGCGTTTGTCGCATGGGTCATCACAATCACAAGCTTTATCAATGCCTACAGAGCCTAAACCACCACAGCTGCTGGCCATAGATTTCTTTTGCACTATCATGCCCACAGCCATCGCTGCGACAATTAAAAGCAGTAAACCAAACGTAAGAAGAAAAAGTGACATTGCTTAGCCCCTATTGATCAGCAATAAAATAATGCTTGATGATAATCACCAAGCTGTTGCTATTATAAACTGATTTAAACCGCGCTACAAATAGGGTTTAAATGCAGGGCTCGAATAAGTCACTAAGCCATCTTTTGATTTGCCGATCAGATAAACCGGTAAATCATTTTTTTCGGCATAGGCTTTGGCTTTATCCATCCCCATCACAGTCAGTGCTGTTGCAAGGCCGTCAGCTGTCATCGCTGATGGATGCAATACAGTAACCGATACTAGATCATGACGACTTGGCATACCGGTTGCCGGATCAATTAAATGGCTATAGGTAATACCATCCATCTCATAGTAAATGCGATAATCACCCGATGTCGCAATGCCGTTATTACCCGGCGCTAATACACGGTGCACTTTACGCACACCAAGCTCAGCATCCGGTTGCTCAATAGCGATACGCCAATCTTGATCATTCGGTTTTTTACCTGATACACGTAACTCACCACCAATTTCAACCATATAATCAGTTAAGTCATGGCTTTCTAATAATTCAGCTACTTTATCTATCCCATAACCCTTTGCAGTAGAAGAAAATGATAATTCCAAACCCGCTACTGTTTTCGCTAGGCCTTGCTCAGTCAGTATTAGTTTATCAACCCCAATTTGTGCAACCATGGCTGCGAGTTCTTCATCTGTTGGACGTTTTGTTGGTTTTTTATCAGGACCAAAACCCCATAAATCAATCAGTGGTCCCATGGTCACATCAAGAGTCTGAGTAGACTCACCTAAGCGGATGGACTCGCTTACAACTGCTCTAAAATCACGGCTAATAGGCATAACTTGACCTGCGGGAAGACGATTAAAAGTGTTGATTTCAGAATCATCAATATAAGTCGACATTGATTGATTTATATCTTTGAGCAACAGAGTTACTTCTGGTAATAAATTTAATGAATCCAGCTTTTGTTGCTTGGCGAAGACCTTAATATGGTAAGTAGTACCCATAGTTTTACCTTCAAGGTATAACTCTTGGGGCTCATCATTTTGGCCACAGCCACTAATGAGTAAAGTGAGGGTAAGAAAAAAGATGGCAATCATGTCTTGTCGGTGAAAAACTCTATTCATAGCAGCCTACTTAAGTAATGGAAATAAAAAAGCCCCGTAACATATATTGCTACGAGGCTGATATTCTAACCAAAACTAAACTGTTTTGATACGGGTGTTAGCCACCAAAATCATCTAGTAAGATATTTTCGTCTTCAACACCTAAGTCTTTCAACATAGTGATAACAGCGGCGTTCATCATTGGAGGACCACACATGTAGAACTCACAATCTTCTGGCGCTTCGTGATCTTTAAGATAGTTCTCAAATAACACGTTATGGATAAAGCCAGTATAGCCTTCCCAGTTATCTTCTGGTTGTGGATCTGAAAGCGCGGTATGCCATACGAAGTTATCATTTTCAGCCGCTAGGCCGTCAAAATCTTCAACATAGAACATTTCACGCTTAGAACGTGCACCATACCAGAAACTCATCTTACGCTTAGAGTTCAAACGCTTAAGTTGGTCAAAGATGTGTGAACGCATAGGTGCCATACCAGCACCACCACCTACAAATACCATTTCAGCATCAGTATCTTTTGCAAAGAACTCACCAAATGGACCAGAGATAGTTACTTTATCACCTTCTTTAAGTGACCAAATGTACGATGACATTTTACCACAAGGTAAGCTTAAATCTCTTGGCGGCGGCGCAGCGATACGCACGTTAAGCATGATGATGCCTTCTTCTTCTGGGTAGTTAGCCATTGAGTAAGCACGAATTGTTTCTTCGTCTACTTTTGACTCCAGCTTGAAGAAACCAAAATGGTTCCAATCGCCACGATACTCTTCTGGTACATCGAAATCAGCATATTTAACGTGATGCGCAGGGGCTTCAATCTGAATATAACCACCGGCACGAAACGGTACTGACTCGCCATCAGGGATCTGTAGTTTAAGCTCTTTAATGAAAGTTGCTTTGTTATCGTTAGAAATAACTTCACAATCCCATTTTTTAACACCGAAAATTGACTCTTCAAGTTCAATTTCCATGTCGTTTTTAACATTTACCTGACACGCTAAACGACAGCCTTCACGGGCTTCACCTTTAGAGATGTGATCAAGTTCAGTTGGTAAGATATCGCCGCCACCAGAATGAATGTGTACACGACACTGACCACAAGAGCCACCGCCACCACATGCAGATGATACGAAAATACCTGACTCAGATAACGCGCCTAAAAGCTTGGTACCTGCAGATGTTGTAATGGCTTTGTCTGGATCGCCATTTACACCAATGATGATGTCACCGCTTGCAACTAGCTGAGATTTAGCACCAATGATGACTAAAACTAGCAGTACAACGATAGCGATGAAAACACCAACGCCTAAGAAAATCTCATAACTCATGATTTATCCTCGCTACCTATTAAAGTGAAATGCCAGAGAATGACATAAAGCCAAGACCCATCAAGCCAACAGTGATAAAGGTAATACCTAAACCACGTAAGCCGTCTGGCACGTCTGAATATTTCATTTTCTCACGGATACCAGCAAGCAAAGTAATTGCTAGCGCCCAACCCACACCAGAACCGATACCATAAACCACTGATTCAGTGAAGTTATAGTTACGTTCAACCATGAAAGATACCGCACCAAAGATTGCACAGTTAACTGTGATCAATGGTAGGAAGATACCTAACGCGTTATAAAGTGCTGGGAAGAACTTATCTAATGCCATTTCAAGAATTTGTACAAGTGCCGCAATAACACCGATAAACGTCAAGAAACGTAAAAAGCTAAGATCCGCGTCAGGATAACCAAGCCACTCAAGTGCACCAGGTGCAAGAACCGCATGATAAACCAAGTTGTTAACTGGTACTGAGATACCCAATACCACGATAACTGCCACACCTAGACCGATAGACGTTGTAACTTTCTTTGATACTGCAAGGAAAGTACACATACCTAGGAAGAAGGCCAAAGCTAAGTTTTCAATGAAAACTGCTTTTACGAATAAACTAATATAATGTTCCACAGTCTGCCCCTTACCCTTTCGCTTCTACTTGGTCTTTCTTATAAGTACGAAGTACCCAAATGAATAAACCAATGATGAAGAATGCACTAGGCGGTAAAATCAATAGACCCATAGGTTGATACCAACCACCATCTTGTACAAGAGGGATGATTTCAACACCAAATAATGACCCTTTACCAAATAGTTCACGAATAAAGCCAACAGTCAGTAACACTACTGAGTAACCTAAGCCATTACCGATACCATCAAGGAACGACATTACTGGCGGCGACTTCATTGCGTATGCTTCTGCACGACCCATTACGATACAGTTAGTAATGATTAGACCAACGAATACAGACAACTCTTTCGCCGTAGCATAAGAGAAGGCTTGTAACACTTGGTCAACAACGATTACCAATGATGCAATAATGGTCATTTGCACGATAATACGTACAGATGACGGGATCTGGTTACGAATAATTGAGATAAAGAAGCTTGAGAACGCTGTTACCAAGGTCAATGCGATTGACATGATTAATGCATTTTTTAAGCTCGACGTTACCGCAAGCGCAGAACAAATACCAAGTACTTGTAATGCGATTGGGTTATTTGCCAGTACCGGACCAAATAGGACCGACTTCATTTCTTTAGTATCAGCCATTATTTCAACGCTCCTTCACGTACTCTCGCAAGGAAAGGACCAAAGCCGTTTTCGCCAGTCCAAAAGTCAACTGTGTGATCAACACCATTTGAAGTTAAAGTTGCACCAGATAAACCATCAATTTGATGATCATTTTTAGCGCCGCTTTTTACTACATCAATAGGTAGCTCTTTGCCACCCCATTTAGCAGTCCATTGTGGATTTTGAATTTCCCCACCTAGACCAGGTGTTTCACCGTGCTTATAGAAGTTAATATCTTTAATTGTCTCGCCATCGCTTTCAAGCGCTAAGAAACCATACATAATACCCCAAAGGCCATAACCTTGGATTGGTAAAATGATAGCATCTGTAGAACCGTCTGCTTTTTTCGAGATATATGCAGGAGACTCATGAGTCATACGCTGAATACCAGCGATATCCTTAATGCCCTCTGCTTTTAATGCAAAGCTAATTTTTTGATCAAACTTGCTTTTTTCAAAATCGAAAGCGTCGATTTTAGCCTGAACTGCTTCGCCAGTTTGAGACTCACCTGTTTCCATATTAACTAGGCGAGTTTCGATCTTAGCTTTAAAAGTTTCTGATACAGAACCAGACACATCAATGCCCGCAGCTGCCAAGATATTTTTTTGAATATCTTGCGTTTTGTTAGCTTGCTGTAAAGGGCGAAGCTGAACTGAAGCAAACGATACGATGATTGCACACACTAAACATAGTGCTACAACAACGCTTAGCGTTTTGCCGATTGATTCGTTATTACTAGACATTACGTGCCAACCTCCGCTTGATATTAGCTTGCACTACGAAGTGATCGAACAATGGTGCAAATAAGTTAGCAAATAAGATTGCTAGCATCATACCCTCAGGGAATGCAGGGTTAATTACACGGATCATTACTACCATCACACCAATTAGTGCGCCATATGCGAACTTTGCTTTGTCAGTAAATGCTGCAGACACAGGGTCTGTCGCCATAAAGAACATACCAAAAGCAAAACCACCAAGTACAAAGTGCCAATGCCAAGGCATTGCAAATACTGGGTTAGTATCAGAACCAACAGCGTTTAATAAGAATGCTGTTGCCACCATACCCAAGAACACACCTAGCACGATGCGCCATGAAGCAATACGTACGTAAATGAGGAATAAGCCACCAACTAGCAATGCAAGTGTAGATGTCTCACCTACTGAACCTTGAATGAAACCATAAAACGCATCCCACCAAAGAGCCATGTTGCTGTAATCAAGTGAACCAACAAACGCTTGACCTAGCATAGTTGCACCAGAGAATGAATCTACTGCTGTCCATACTGTGTCACCTGAAATTTGTGCAGGGTATGCGAAGAATAAAAACGCACGACCCGCTAATGCAGGGTTTAAGAAGTTACGACCAGTACCACCAAAGATTTCTTTAGCGATTACTACACCGAATGTAATACCTAGTGCAACTTGCCATAAAGGAATGGTTGCAGGTAGGATAAGCGCGAATAACACAGACGTTACGAAGAAACCTTCGTTAATTTCATGCTTACGCACTGAAGCAAATATAACTTCCCAGAAACCACCTACAGCAAATGTAACTGCGTAAATAGGTAGGAAGAAACATGCGCCATAAAACATTTTAGCGCCCCAGCCGGATTCAGCAGTTAATTCACCACCAAATATCTGGAACAGGCCAACTTGCCAAGAATTTGCTAGTTCAAAACCTTGTGCTAATGCACCAGCGGCCTGATGACCGATATTGAACATACCAAAAAACATTGCAGGGAACGTCGCCATCCACACTAAAATCATCATGCGTTTTAGGTCGATGTTATCACGAACGTGTGTCGCGCCTTTATTTACGTGACCAGGGGTATAAAAAATAGTTGCAGCTGCTTCATACAGCGCATAAAACTTTTCATGTTTACCACCGGCTTCAAAATGCGGCTCGATATCTTCTAGAAATTTCTTTAAACCCATCTCTCTAGCCTTCCTTCTCGATCGTAGTCAAGCAATCGCGTAGGATTGAACCATACTCGTATTTGCCTGGACAAACGAAGGTACATAACGCTAAATCTTCTTCATCAAGTTCAAGCGCCCCTAATGAAATTGCACTATCCAAATCACGGGCAATTAAGTCACGTAATAAAGGCGTTGGCAAAATATCTAAAGGCATAACACGCTCATAGCTACCAAGTGGTACCATGGCACGTTTTGAACCGCCTGTAGACGTTGTCATTTTAAATAAACGACTCGGTGTTAGGTGTGATAAGAAAGTACGTGTTACAGAGAATTTATCTGTGCCTGGAGCAATCCAACCAAACAACTCTTTTTCGCGACCTTCAAGTAATACCGATACTTGAATGTGGTAACGACCTAAGAATGCTTGAGGACCTTGTGAAGTAGCGCCCGCTAAAACAGAGCCAGAGATAACACGGTTATCGCCGTCTTCTAATTCGCCTGCAACTAAATCATCTAAAGCAGCACCCAGTTGAGTTTTCACTAAACGTGGGTTTTTAACACGCGGACCAGCAAGAGAAATCACACGGTCTGTGCTAATTTCACCAGTTAGGAATAAGTGACCAAAGGCAATAACGTCTTGGTAACCGATATGCCAAACTTGCTTGCTTACCGATACTGGATCTAAGTGATGGATATGTGTGCCAACAAGGCCAGCCGGATGTACGCCACCAAACTCATGTACTTCTACTTGAGGAATTGATGAGCTAGGTACTTGGCTACCTGCTTGTTTACAAACAAATACCTTACCATCAGTCAGACGTGATACCACAGCTAAACCTGCTTCAAATGCTTGTACATTTTCAGCAATAATCACTGCAGGATCTGCAGCAAGAGGGTTAGTGTCGATAGCCGTCACAAAGATCGAGCTAGGATTTGCATCCACAGCTGCTACTTTGCTGAATGGACGAGCACGTAATGCTGTCCATTGACCTGACTGGATCAGTACTTCTTTGGCTTTTTCACGATCGAGACTCGAAAGTTGCTCAGTCGAGAAAGCGTCAAAGGTGATTTGCTCACTGCCGTTTATTTCAATAACGACAGATTGCAGCACACGTTTTGCACCACGATTAATTTCTTTTACTGTACCAGCAGCTGGAGCAGTAAATAATACACCAGGGTTCTTTTTGTCTTCAAAAAGTACCTGGCCTTTTTTAACTTGGTCATCCACACGAACATGCATGGTTGGACGCATACCAATAAACTCTTCACCTAGCACAGCTACACGTTTGACGGTAGAACCATCATGAATAACTTGCTGAGGCGCGCCCTCTATGGGTAAGTCCAGACCTTTTTTTATGTTGATCATACGCACTTGCACTACATTAACGGAAAGAAACTGAAAAATCGTACCGACCACGTCGCTTTTCTTGATAACCCTAAGCCAAATTCAAGATAACGAAGAACCGCCTGTTTAAATTACAAAACAAGCAACGCAGTAAAATTCCTCACATATATTGCCCGAATTTTAACATCAATCAGGGTCACTATGCGAGTGTAATTATGAAATTTATACGACAGGAGCAGTTATTTAACCTATTAGCCGCATTTGAATAAAATTCAATATAGACCAAAGTGCTATTGCTTGCGAGGTGGGATGGAAATTAATCCGCTAAATAACGATAAAGTAAAATTTATCAATAAAAAAAGTCGCCATAGCGACTTTTCAAATAAACATGGCTGAATTAATCAATCATGTTAGCTATAGCGGCAACTGGATCGACATCTTGTTCATAATCAACAGCATCAATACCAAACCCAAATAAACGTAAAAACTCATTGTGGTAACCCACGTAATCAGTTAATTCGTCTATTGTTTCTGTGGTTACGCTGTCCCACACAGTTTGAATACGCGCTTGTACATCATCTTCCAGCTCTTTGTAGTTTTGGAATAAATGACCGCCGTCATCAAAGCGTGGTGAGTCTCCATAAAGGTTCTCAGTAAATAACGCGTGAATTTGCTCGATCGTGCCTTCATAGGTCCCATCCGCTTTCATTACTTTAAATAGCGCTGAAATATAAAGCGGCATAATAGGAATTGCAGAACTTGCTTGGGTGACCACTGCATTTAATGATGATACATAAGCTTCACCGTTTAATGCTTTAGTTGATTCTTTGATTGCTACGGTTGCGCGATCTAAATCTTCTTTCGCTTTACCAATAGTCGCGTGACCGTAAATTGGCCATGTTAGTTCTTTACCGATATAAGTATAAGCACTGGTTTTAAAGTTATCAGCTAGTACATCAGCCTCTTTTAATGCATCAATCCACATTTCCCAGTCTTCGCCGCCCATCACCTTAATAGTGTTATCAATATCATCTTGGTTTGCAGCTTCTACAGTAATAGCATCAATTTCACGTTTTGAGGTGTTTAAGTTTTTAGTCGTAACTGAGTTACCAATTGGCTTAAGCGTTGATGAGTAAACTTCGCCGGTATTTGGATCAGTTCGACGCGGCGATGCAAGGCTGTATATAACTAGGTCTACTTTGCCTAAATCCGCTTTAATTGTATCAATCGCTTTTTGTTTGATTTCGTTAGAGAACGCATCGCCATTAATATTTTTTGACCATAAACCTTCAGCGTCTGCGGCCGCTTGAAATGCAGCAGTATTATACCAACCTGCAGAACCGGTTTTACGCTCAGTACCTTCTTTTTCGAAAAAAATACCTAAAGTTTTAGCACCGCCACCAAATGCAGCAGTAATACGAGATGCAAGGCCATAGCCAGTTGAAGCACCGATAACTAATACATTTTTAGGGGCATTTTTTAATGCGCCTTGTTGTTTTACATAGTTAATTTGTTCTTGTACGTGCTCTGCACAACCTACTGGGTGGGCGTTAGTACAAATGAAACCGCGAATTTTAGGCTTAATGACCATTGATCATCCTATATTTATCTCAATAAAAATTAGCGCTAGTTTAAAGGCTAATTGTAAAAATACAGGTCTGATGAGTTTTGTGTACTCTCAGACCTTGCCGTTAATCTAATTTAGAGCCACCTAAACAAGTCGGTGAGTCAGCAACCTGACCACTTTGCTCTGTAAATTCATCAGGCGTAAAAGTATGGATAGCCAATGCATGAATATGATTCGCTAACTCATCTTTTAGCACTTCATTAATTTGACGATGGCGTTGCAATAAACGTTTACCGCTAAACTCTTCACTTACTACAATCACTTTAAAGTGTGAATCGCTACCACGACTATGCATATGGCTTTCGTTCACCACATTAAGGTGCTTACACGCAATCGCATCAGCTAACTTGCTTTCAATCTGTTGTTGCATTGACATAAAACACTCATATTTTACTGGTTATTTATGTGCTTACTATATCAAGGCCACTACTATAAAGGCCAACAAATATTCATTTTTGAAAAATTGTTCGAAAAGTTAAGTTGATTCGAGGGTGTGCCAAACGTGTTTGTTTAGGAAGCGCATGTAGATATTGTTGCTGGCTAAGTCCATTCATAACCAAGCAACTCCCGCTGTGTAACGTAAGCGAAGTGACTTCCTTGGTTACTTTATGTTTTATTTTAAATACTCGTTCAGCCCCTAATGAAATCGATACAATAATAGGCTCATGGCCAAGTTCTGCTTCATCATCGGCGTGCCAGCCCATGCAATCATTCCCATCACGGTATAAGTTAACTAATAAGGCATTAAATCCAACATCAAATTGTTTATTTAATCGTAGTCGCATGGCATCTAATACATCAGGCCATGGTTCAACATTTAATGTCGAACCAGAATAACCGTAACGTACACCAGCATCAGCAATAAAACATTGCATACGTGGAATGGGGTTCGTTTTCCCAAACACGGTCGTTTTTGGTTGCTGCCAAGTCAGTGAGTCGCGTAAATAGTAGAATAAATCGAGACTTTTTTGCGCACTTAACGCTTTTGCTTGGTAGTAAAAGCCATTTGGTAACATATGGGGGTTGGCCTTTTGCCGTTGCATGTTAGAATTTACCTATCATTTGATTACTGATCACTAACTATTATGACCACGCAAGCACAGTTCGGCGATAAAACATTTACTCTTGAACGTTTTCCTTTGGATCAAAAAAACCGTAGCTTACAAGCTTGGGATTCAGCAGACGAGTACCTAATTGACTATGTTACTGAACATTATCCTGATTGTCGCTCTTTGCTGATTTTAAATGATAGTTTTGGAGCCTTGTCTTGTTATTTTAGTAAACAACAATTAACGGTTTGTTCAGTAAACGATTCTTATATTAGCCACCAAGCGGCGGCTTACAACTTAGCAGAAAATAAAATACCAACCACCGCATTTAGCCAGCTAGATAGCTTATCGGCTTTGCCTGAACACGTTGATTTAGTTATTTTAAAAGTGCCACGCACATTGGGCTTCTTGCAATATCAATTATCTGAGCTCAGCGAAGTACTCGCACCTGGCACTCCGGTTATTGGCGCAGCAAAAACCAAAGATGTACATAATTCAACAATTAAAGCTTTCGAGCAATTTATTGGTGAAACTAAAACTAGTTTAGCAGTGAAAAAATCTCGCCTAATTATTAGCCAAGCGGAAGGTGGTTATAAAGCTGCTGATTTTCCTGTTAATTGGCCTCTTGAAGGCACTGATTTTACCATTAGTAATCACGCCAATGTGTTCTCGCGGGATTCTCTGGACATTGGTGCACGGTTCTTTTTTGACTTTTTACCACAAACCAATAAAGCAAAAAGTATTATTGATCTAGGTTGCGGTAATGGTGTGGTGGGTTTGATGACACTCGCACGCTGCCCTAACGCTGAAGTTACCTTTGTGGACGAATCATATATGGCGGTTGAATCAGCACGATTAACTGTAGAGCTCAATATGGAAGATAAGTTTGAGCAATGCCGCTTTATTGAAAATGATTGCTTAACGGGCTTTGAACGTGAAAGTGTCGATGTAGTGTTATGTAATCCGCCTTTTCACCAAGCACAAGCCGTGACAGATCACATTGCATGGCAAATGTTTAAACAAGCCAAAGACACATTAAAAAATGGCGGAGAATTACGTATTATTGGTAACCGCCACCTGGACTACCATGACAAACTAAAACGTATGTTTGGCAATTGTGAATTACTTGGTTCAAATAAAAAGTTTGTAGTATTAAGTGCCACTAAAAATAATGGAATGCTATAGCTATGATGAAATATGTTTTACCTTGTTGTGCTTTATTATCACTGTCGGCTTGCAGTAGTCAGCCTAATCAATTGATCTTAAATCCGCTCTATCAAGGTGGCAAATTAAGCTCAATTAATCAAAGTTTAAGTACCAGTGTTATTGATCTTAGAGGTGACCCAGCAACATTAAAATTAATAACCTCAGACAAAACCCAAACAATTGCCAGCCAAGGCCTTACTGAATCAATTAAAAGTGCCCTTGATAGCGCTCTTAGCCGAAACGGTGCAAGCATTTCAAATCTTGCGACCACTCGTTTTGAAGTTGATATTCATACACTGCAAGCCGTAGTAACTGAAAAAATGATGTCGCATACCAGCAATGCAAAGATTGAATTAGGTGTGCGTGTTATTCGCAGCGATAGTAACTTCAGTAAAATTTACCGTGGTAATGCAAGCCTTGAAGGACCACTAGGTCACGATAGAGCAAAAATTGAAGGACAACTCAATAAGTTGACTGAGCAGTTAATTACCCGCATGGTATCAGACCCTGAATTACTCGCATTTTTAGAAGGTTAACCATGAAACGTCTATTTTTATTATTTATATTAGTGCAACTTAGCCAAACCGCAATGGCAGCGACCGAAGGACGCTTTGTGCAAAAAAACAATATGTTCCCACGAGTTGAAATAACTACCACAATGGGGAAAATCATAGTCGAGATGGATCGCTCAAAAGCCCCTATCACCGTCAATAATTTTTTAACTTATGTGATGGATGGCAGCTATAAAGGCACCGTATTTCATCGTGTTGAACGTGATGTAGAAAACGACCGAGACTTTGTCATTCAAGGCGGTGGCTACGATAAAGAATATGACGGGGTTTATGAAGGCGAACCTATCTTTAATGAAAGCGGTAACGGTTCAAAAAACGATATGTACAGTATCGCCATGGCCTATCAAGATCGTCAACCTCATTCTGGTACTCGTCAGTTTTTCTTTAACATGGACAATAACGACCACCTAAACCCAGGTAAAGACTGGGGCTTTGCCGTGTTCGGTATGGTAATGGAAGGCTACGAAACGCTTGATAAAATCATGCAAGTTGAAACGGGATTTAATGAAAAAATTGGTTATGACTTTGTACCAAAAACCCCGGTTGTTATTTTAAATATAACTGTATTAGAGCCAACCCCACTATAACAATAAAAATAGCGGCCAAACCGCTATTGCCAATGAAGGCGTTATGACTAAAAGCTTGTCGGTATCAGAATATTTTTCGTACTTTAAAGATAAACGACTTATAAATGTGTTTATTTTTGGTATGAGCAGCGGTTTTCCTTGGGTCCTCATAGGCTCCGTGATGTCTGCGTGGCTAAAAGATGAAGGCCTCAGTCGCAGCATGATTGGCTTATTTGGCATTGTATTTGGTGCTTACAGCATTAATTTTTTATGGTCACCCTTAGTCGATAGAATAAAACTGCCGTTGCTATATAACTGGCTAGGCCAGCGCCGTAGTTGGATACTATTTTGCCAATGCTTTATTTTGCTAGGAGTTATTTTACTGGCAGGATTAGATATCACCGCGCATTTAGCCATCGCAGCTGCGTTATGCTTATTAATTGCTATCGCCTCAGCGACTCAAGATATTGCTATTGATGCTTTTCGTATCGATACCCTCAGTGAAAACGAGAGCCATAAAGCAACCGCAGCAGCAGCAATGGCTACTTCTGGTTGGTGGAGCGGTTATGCTCTGCTAGGTGCTATTCCGTTTTATATGGCAGATATGCCAAGCATTGACTGGCCACAAGTGTATTACTTTTTAGCTATTGTGATGTTATTACTTATGAGTTGTGTATTTTGGGCAAAAGAACCTGAATCTAACCGCGAAGTTGTACATGCAGAACTAGAACGTATTTATCGGCAAAAACTGGCGCTTGGTAAGCAAACACAATTAACTAAAGTTGCGGCATGGTTGGCTGTTACTGTACTTGATCCTTTTAAAACATTCTTCGCGCGTAATGGCGTGAAGACTGCACTTGCGCTGCTCGCTTTTATCTTTTTATTTAAAATTGGTGAAGCATTTCTGGCCCGTATGTCGATTGTGTTTTATAAAGAAGTCGGCTTTTCAAACACTCAAATAGCAAACTATTCAAAGCTCGGCACGGGGCTTATCACCATTGTGTTCGCATTTTTAGGCAGTATTTTTAATCACAAGTACGGCATCGTTAAAGGTTTGTTTATTAGCGGTGTGGCAATGGCTGCTTCTAACTTAATGTTTTCTTGGATCGCTCTCGCAGGCCCGCAAGAACACTTGTACGCAATGGCAATTGTCGTCGATGGCTTTACTCAAGCATGGTCATTAGTTGCTATGGTAGCATTTATATCTATGCTATGTGATCGCGCTTTTAGCGCAACACATTATGCTTTATTAGCGTCATTGGGAAATTTAGGACGAACCTTACTTTCAAGTTATAGCGGTGTGGTGATTGATGATTGGTTAGGTGGAAATTGGTCGTTATTTTTTATTTTGACTGCCCTGATGGTAATACCATCACTCATATTCTTATATCTTATTCGGCATAAATTGTATGAATTAGAAAATAGTTATCACGGTAGGAATTAATAAGGGAAAGAAATCATTTCACATCAATGAGAGCGCTTCCCTGCGCTTACAAAAAGAAACTAAATATTAGTCTTCTTTTAATAAGCCTAAACCTTCATACGGGTCGACTTCTAATGCATCACAATAACGTAAAAATTCAATTACGTCTAAACGGCGCTCTTGGTTTTCAATTTTGCCAATAAATGAATGTGGTGTACCAAGTACTTGAGCAAGGCTTCGCATTGTGTGACCTTTCTCGTGACGCTTAGTTTTAAGCCACTTGGTTAGTTTTGAGTTTTCTTCAGAAGAAACTGTTTTACCCATCATAAAAAACATCTCCTACTAGATGATTTAAAGTTAATTAATTAAGAGTGAAATTTGCCCGTCTCACTCTTGGATACATTATATACTATTCAGACTCATGTGAAATAACTAATTTCAGCCGAGTCCCCATTTAAGGAACCAGCTATTATAGATGAGCAGCTTTATTGTTAAAGTCACAACAAAACGCGCGTTCTATAATTAGTTCCTTTTTAATGTAACAAATAATTAATTTAAATAAACCTTTTTTATGATTAATTATTTTTGACTTATAAATTAAATAGTTACATTATTAACTGTCCCTTTATTGTTAGGAGCAAGCGTTTATGTTCAGATTATTGTTTTTACTACCCATTATCCTCTGCTTAGTTTGGTATTTTTTTCTTAAAGCAAATGGCGTTCCGATCAAACAAGGTAAGAAAGGCTTTATATATATTTTAGCGTTTTCTGCAATAGTGTTAGGTTTTTTTATTCTAATGCTCCAAGTCACTCACCCTACATAAATGAGTGACTTAGCCTAAAGCAAGCCAATTTGACGTTCAATTAGCATCTATAAACAAGAAATAACGGCTAAAGCCACATAAGGTACAAAGCTCAGGCCACCAGCAACAGCATCTATTAATGACAATAATCTAGAAGTATTAACTCTGAATAATTGTATAAACTCACGTAAGTATTTTAATCTTGCTACGCGGATCTAGACCTTGTTTTTAAGGAGGATTATTGAGTGGGGAATACTTCAGTAAGCTGTTCAGCTACTTTTTGCCCGCGTTAAAAATCATTACGAAATCGGTTTCATTTAATGAAATAATAGCTACGCAGTAATTTTAGATAATAAGATGTCTTAGGTAATAAAAAAGCCGCTAGCTGCGGCTTTAATCAATTGCTTTAAACGCTGAAACTAGCGCCACACCCGCAGGTGGTAGTTGCATTGGGATTGGAAACAAAAAAGCGTGCGCCTTCAAGTCCTTCGGTGTAATCCACCTCACCATCAACTAAATATTGAATACTCATTGGGTCAACCACTAAGGTTACGCCATTTTTTACAATTTCTAAATCGCCTGGGTTTGCTTTTTCATCAAAAGTAAAACCATATTGGAAACCTGAACAACCTCCGCCTGTTACATAAACACGCAGTTTTAGATCTGGATTTTCTTCTTCGTCGATTAACTGTTTAACGCGAACAGCAGCTGCATCGCTGAACTTAATGGGTAATTCTTCTGACATACCATAACCCTCTATACCTACATTGTTTTGATTATCTAATACCCGAGTGTTTTAATCAAGTATAGCGTTTACTTACTAAGCTTTGACGCTATATGCACATTTAAAATCTCATACCAATTAAGCCTGACAACAGAATAATGGCAACGAGCACAATCAGCAGAAAAAGCGCGGTTTTAATTTACTACTTTAATACTTTTTTGGTATCAAAATGGGTAGCTATAGATGGCATAGCCCCATACGGTAGTAAATATACTTAACGATATAAATACTGCTGCTGAGCCAAGGTCTTTCGCTCGACCAATGAGTATATTGTGATCTAGCGTAACTGCATCAGCAAGCGCTTCAACAGCCGAGTTGATTATTTCGGCAAATAAAATGAACACTAAGCTACTGATCAATAAAAACAAATGACTTATCGAAGATGACAAGATGATAGCAAATGGTAGTAATATTATAGCCATTACAAACTCCTGCCTAAATGCTGATTCATATTGCCATGCAGCTATAAACCCCTTATAAGAGCAATGTGTGGCTTTAATAATTCGATTGATCCCTTTACCATTAGGCTTATTTACACTACTGATTACGTTTTTCATCGTTATTCCTAATTATAGTTAAAATGAATTTAAAGACTTTGTTTTACTTGCACCCGCCACTGCCAACTATCAACATTAGGGCCCATCGTAAGAGGTTTAATAATATCCATATGAACGACATTGCCTTCACTTGAATGAGATGAAAACAACCTTGCACCAATACCGATACTCTGTAAGGTTGTATCATTACTATTAATTGCTGGTGTTTGCCCCCACGCCTTACCGCTATCGACAAATGCTGCCCATGCAACATTCACCAACTGATATAACTCCCAATGGGGGTTATAACGCAGCTCGGCGCTTGCTGACCATAAATGCTCACCATGTTGATATTGCTCTGCATAACCACGAACTCCGGTGTCTCCACCTAAAGCAAGCGGTATATCAAGATATTGATTTTTTTCTGCTTGCCATTGCGCTTTAAAGTAACCGGCCCAACGAGGTGTTAGGTATTGATACAATTCAAACTCTGCTGCTACTTGTTGGTGATCAGGTTGCTCCCTCTGCCAATAAGCTTTGTAATTTGTAGAAAACAGCATTAGCGTGTTTTGCCATTGCATACCTTTGGATAAAATATTTTCAAGGTGAACACCTTGGCTTTCATCAGTATTTAATGAGCTAATATCTACACCTATTTTGCTTATTAACTGCCAGCCTAAATTAATATCCTCACGATGATCGATAAAGCGAATGTTAGAGAAAATCTGATAATCTGCTTGGCTATATTCCAAACCTATCCAAGGGAAGGTGAACCTTCTATCTGAAGGTAATTCGGCTAATATCGCGCTATCCAAACTTGTAAAACGATGTAACTCTTTGTTGATCCCTAAATGCATTCGCACCGCTCCTAATTGATGCTGAGTTATTAAATGCCCGAAAGCTAAAGTAGACTGCTCAACTTCATGAGAGAATTGCCATGCAAGCTCACCATTTTGATAAATACTGTCACGACGATTTTCTTTGAGTATTGACGCCAAATGTTGCTGCTTAGATGATTGCTGATAAAAGGGCTTTGAATAAGCAAGGTAGGTTTTTTGTCCATCATCATTATCAGCAAATTCAAGTTCAACAGTTGATTGTTTAGGAAAACTAAGCGGCATACTAAAAGCAACTTGATAGCCTGATCGCAGGTGGTCTTTTTTATATTGCACACCTGCATGAACCCCTAAGCCTAAGAAATTATCTTCTTTAAAACCAAAAGCATATTTATTATTGCCGGCACGACGACCAAAACTAATATAAGGTACTAGTGACCAAGTATCCCACGTTTCAACTTTAAGCTCATTTTCTTGCTGACTCTCGCAATCCTCAATCAAGCTAACTCGACTTTTACGCAAAAACGAATACTGATTAAGTATGCGCTCAGTCTCAGCAAACTGCGCTCTAGAAATAACGTCAGCCTGAGCAAAAGGAAGTAGCTTTTCCACAACATGCTGTTGGGTATTAATATGTAACCAGTTAGCTAAACTGTGCAGATATAAGCTGTCTGGTTGACTCTCATCAAATACAGGATGGCTAATAAGTGTGAGCTTATCTATCGTAACAGACTCTTCACTATCAGCTTTTGACGCGCACTCAACTTCCTGACCACTTACAGTAAAGCTATTAATAAAAAACGCTATAAAGCTGGCTTTAATTCCTTGATTGATTAGCTTTTTAAATCGAGAGCTTAGCTCACTACCTATATTAAACTCACTATGGTGCAACTGTTGAGACAATTTTATAGTGTTCATTTATCGTCCCCCTTCGGCTTTAGATAAAAAAGAGGCGGGGTTACTTTAAACTCATCAGCAATGTTGGTATTAACTTCAAAAAAGGTCAGTAGAGTATTCGCAATGGTGTCATGTGAATAAGCGTCATCCTGATGTGCTTTAGTTTTTTCAATATCAATATAAGGAGCTGAAAACCAAGAAATAATAGGGACATGTGTTTGTGCATCGGGCGCAAAAGCATAAGGCATACCATGTAAATACAGCCCGTTTTCACCAAGTGACTCACCATGATCACTGACATACAGCATAGCGGTGTTATATTGCACAGAATTGGCTTGCAGAAGCTTGATCACTTCAGCCAAAAAATAATCTGTATAGCGGATTGCATTGTCATATGCATTAATTATTTCGTGCTGACTGCACTCTGATAACTCTGCTGATTGGCAAGCAGGTGTAAAAAACTCAAACTCGTTCGGGTAACGTTTAAAATAAGCAGGCCCGTGATTACCCATTTGGTGTAAAACAATAACGGTGTCTTGGGTGTGTTGATCAACGTATTGCTGTAAATTAACCAACATGCCAACGTCACGGCATTCCACATCACATACTGTATTAACCTCTGAACTGCGATAGCTTTGATACATCAGCCTATCGGCAACACCCTTTGAGCTAGAGTTGTTGTCACGCCAGCTTACTCTCACTGAACTTGCAGCGAGTACATCAAGAACGTTTTGAGTATACTTAGCTTTGCTCACAGTAAAATCATCACGACCAAAAAATGAAAACATACAAGGCACAGACACTGCTGTTGACGTACCGCAGGAACTCACTTGGCTAAAATTAATGAGTCCCGCTTGCTTTGACATATTTGGCGTAGTGTCGCGTGAATAACCATTTAAACTGAGGTGGTCAGCCCTTACTGCTTCACCGACCACTAAAATCATTAATTTAGGTTTTCGCGTGCTGCTACTTTTAGTTATCTGTGTCGTGAGGTTGATAAACTGTTTCGAGTTTAGTGATGCGGTTTGTTCTGCTAAATAATCGAATACCGAGTAAATTGGATATAAAGGATTAGTGTAATAACGAAGCTCTTTATGTAGACGAAAAAAACTGGTGTATTGCGCACTAAACGGCGCGATAAGTATTGGGATCAACACCATAATCATGGTAATACTGATAGCCTGTTGACGCAGTCGTTGTAACCAAGTGATATTTTTCACTTGTATAAATAACAATAAAGCCGCGGGTAAAATAGCCATAAATATAACTCGACTGAACAATCCTAAATTAATTATTTCTTGTGCTTCAGCGAGGTTGGTTTCAGCAACATTTTGGATCATCGTTTTGTCAATCAGCACCCCTAATACAACGCCATAATAATCAACCATTGCAGCAATCAATAGCATCACAAACACCACGACTTTGGTGGGTAGTAAAATATTAAGAACAAACATCACGAAAAGAATAAGACTCAAAAGCAACAGACTTAACGAGATAATAAAACTCAAGTTTTCTTGCCAAGAATATAAAGCGTTGAGTTTGTCAAAGAACACTGTATTTGCCATTAAAACGATAAATACTGAGCAGCTGAGTAATAAAGTAAAAGGAGAGATAATACGTTGCTCTTTAGCTTTCCCCATGGTTTCATTTAGTGAATAAAACTTTGATAATAAATAAGTAAATGTAATTTTTTGCATCTTGTTTTTAGCCCATTCCATTGTTAGGAAATAGCTTAACCTGATGAAAAAATCAGAGCTGTATGTAGATGTTGTAACATGTACGGATGTGCGTTCAAAACTTTTAGAATGTAGCTTTATGTACAAATTTGTTGCGGTAATTTATGAGGAATAATTAACTTTGATTACGACACTCTGATACAACATCTTCTTTGCAAAGTATGCCAAAATGATGAAACTTTAAGAAAGGAAACGCCATATGTGAATTAAATAACCTGAACTTTGGTTAAGATACTTGCTAATAAATTGATTTAAAATGAATATTTTTATTCTTCAGCCGGAAGTTTTCAGGGAGAACAAGGCGAATTTACGCGTAAATAGCTCGCCTATTGTAAGTAAATTCAACGCAGTTAGCGTTGAAAATAGCTGCTGATGATAGATTTATTATCCGAAGCTCAGGTTCAGTACTTAGCAGCGATGAGTTTTTAAGTCTAATCAGTGTGATGCTCGCTTAAAAACCACCTTAAACTTAGCTCCACCTAACACTTCTGATTGACTAATAGACACTTTGCCACCATGCCATGCGGCAACTCTAACAACAATAGCTAACCCCATTCCATAACCTTGTTGAACGGTGTCGCTTTCACCTCTGGTAAACGGTTTAAATACGTGTTCGCACATTTCTTTTGAAATGCCTGGGCCATCGTCTTCAATACACATGCTCACACTATTACATGTTTGCTGTGTTGTTATCCGCACGTACTTAGCTGCATATTGCTGTGCATTTGAAAGTAGATTATTAATTAACATTGCTAAATAATTCTCATCACCATCAATGATTATATTTTCCTTGGCTAATTTGGCTATATCCATTGCAACCGAACAAGCATCACTTGAAGTAAGGTTACACACAGCTGATTTTATCAAAGCATTTAAGTTTAGAGGCATGCGTTTAACTTTAATCATTTTCTGCTCTAAACTGGCGTAATTAAGTAAAACGGCAACGAGATTTTCCATTTCTTGAATATCTCGACTCAAATGACGGACATACTTTTCTTTGTTTTTTGGGTTATTCGTCTCGCCAAGGGCTTCAATACCAAAGCGTAATCGAGCTAATGGAGTTCGTAAATCATGTGACACCGCGTTACTTAATAATTTGTTATCCTTAATTAGAGTATTTATCTGCTCCGCCATAAAATTAAACTCATTTTCAATATCAATTATATAAGACGAATTTGAAATATTAATACGAGCAGAGAAATCACCTTCACCAAAGCGTTTTGCCGTATTTCTTAGTAGCTGTAATCGTTTAATTAAAGGGCCAAGCCAAATAAAGGCACACAGTAAAACCCCCAAATAAAATATGGTTGTTAAAATAATTTGTAGCGCGAGATTATCTTGTTGCTTGCCTTGCTGTGGGATACTGAGCGTCAATACTTGTTGCTGAGTTTGTAATAGCTTATTTACGGTGATCAACTCAGCAGATTCAAGAACCAGAGGATGGCCCTGACTGAAACTATCTCGCAAACTAATAGGTAAAGGAAATTCAGATATGGGCGTTAGTGTTAGTTGTTGCTGGTTTTGCTGTTGCCAAGCGCTTACAAATTGTGCAAGGTTACCCGTTTCTTCAAGCGTATTTGCTAATGAGTTAATTATTTGCCTATAAGGGCTAAATTCATCCGTGTTTTTTTTATGCTGATACTCGTTAAAAAAACTATCTAAACCCCAGCCTAAAAATATAATTGCAGAGAGTATTACAACGACTAATGAGACGATCAGCTTCTTCACATTAGGACCAAGCGTCTGCTACAAATAAATACCCTTTACCCCACACAGTTTTGATCCTGCATGGGTTATTAGCATCATCACCAAGCTTTTTTCTTAATCTAGATACAATAATATCAACACGGCGATCAAACCCGTCATAATCAATACCACTGAGTTGATTAAACAGCTCCGCACGGCTAACAACTTGACCTGCAGATTGCGCTAGATACCAAAGTAAATCAAATTCGTTAGATGAAATTGCAACAGGCTGATCGTGTAGCCTAGTAGCACGAGAATTAGCATCAATACTCAACTGACCAATTTGTATATGATTTTCGGTTAGATTTGCAGTGTTATGATGGGTTTTTAAGCGTCGTAACAAAGCTTTAATTCGAGATAGCAATACCCGTGGTTTCACCGGTTTTGTTACATAATCATCAGCCCCTAATTCTAACCCCAAAACTTCGTCCATTTCATCATCACGGGCAGTCATCATTAAAATAGGCCCATGATAAAAGTTACGTACTTCTTTGCATACATCAAAACCATCTTTTACAGGCAACATAATATCTAACACAACAAGTTCTGGAATATCGCTTTTGATTAATTCAACCGCCATATCCCCCCGATTAACTAAAGTAACCAAATAACCATGTTCAGTTAAGTAATCACTAAACCATTCGGCCAAAGACATATCGTCTTCAACTAACATTATATGCTGAGGATTTGTCTGTTCGATCAAAATAACTTCCACCTTGATTTAGGCCGTTTAGAGGATTCAAATACCCATGACACTGTAATAATAACCGTAGCGATATTGTTATTCTGTTTACTTTTTCGAAGCGCGTAGTGACGAGTTGAATCTGATTGAAAATCAAAACTGAATTCAGCATTGTTGACTTGCGTCCAACATTCTACGTTACGCAACTCAGACAGCTCGACTAAGCAATAATCGCCAAGCTCTTCTTGATGCCATTTAAAAGTAACCTGCTGATAACACGTTTGCCCTTTTCGCAGTGCAACACAACGCTTAGGTGTAACAAGTAATTCGTTTTCTTTGCGCGAATGGTTCGCTGCGTATGCACTACTCATTGCCAACTGAAACAGAAAAAATAAGCCCAAGTAAATAATAAGTTTACTCTGTAAGCTTGTTTGATTAGTTAGCGTCATTGTTTATCCACTTAAAATACATAACTAATGCTTGAACTTATACCAGTATAAAAGTCTTGTTGCTTACTAAATAGCGGGCTTTCGTTGTAACCGAATTCCGAACCAAAGAAAACTTCTGCACGCAGCAATACGTTTTCTGAAATAGGATAAGTTAAGCCTATTGATGAATCAAAATTGAGGGAGGATTTGCCGTCATATGCTGCAAAATTAGTCCTTGCAGCTTCTTCTTCTGAAACGCCATAATAATAGTCATTAAGCTTGGCTTGGCGAAACGACAGCGCGAAAATGCTATGAAAGTTCAAGTTTCTTATTTGCCAGTTGCGACCAATGAGAGCAGAGGCTACAGCACCGCCATTTCTGCTCGTTAAACCTTGTTTAAGAGTCAATTGCACAACATTTTCACCAATGTAGCCCGTTAATCGACCTCCGATCATAGTGTTCACATCCCGCTCTTCTATACCTTCAAAATTAACTTGGTTTTCTTTTTTTCTTAACCCTGAGCCTGGTCCTGTTAAAATAACATCGAATGACCAGTTTTCTCTATTGTATGCGGTGTAGCCAAAAACAAGTGAATCAGGCGCTTGGTTGGCAAAATCGACAAAAAAGTTATGCCAATTATAACTTCCGATGAGTGTGATACCGATATCAAGATCTTCTTTATCATCAACATTAATAATTGAACGATTAAAAGCATTTAGTCCTAAACCGACTTCAAAAAAATTTTCAGGCTCACTGCTTTTATCGATATTTAAACCAATCTCTCTTGTTAAGTCTGCGGCATAACTAAAAGACGAAAAACAAAATAATAAAATAACGACTAGTAGGTGTTTGAGCGGTGAATACATTTACGCCGACTTCCTTATTGATTAATCACCCATCCATTATATTCTTTGATACCTAAAAAAACGTATCAAGATGCTGAGTATGTAACAAAATGTAGACTCTAAGATTACATTAGCTAAAATAAAAGTACCTAAATAATAAACAACCTAGTTAATCTAATCAATTTAAAAAATTGCTTAAGTACAATTGATAAACCTAAATTAAGCTAATAAGAAGTTTTGCTAGGAAGATGGCGGTGCAGCTATAACTGATCGATAGAGCTGCGACCTAACTTTTACTTTTAATATGACCTGTAAAATATTTTCTTTCATTACTAATATCGGGCCTCTAGTCATCACTCGGCCCACTAATTTAACCAAGAGTAAATCCTTGGTTATGTGTAGATAATTCTAAAATCAAAAGGACTTACTGTCACACTTTTGATAAACTGCCCGCTGAAATAGGTGGCGAGGAAATATGCATGTGGCTTGAAACGCTTAGGCGTCGCTTGGCAAAGCCAAAAACATCGGTGCAATTGTGCTTACTCGGCGTAAGTGCTGGACTCATTGCGGCGTTTTTGATCATTCTATTTCGCTTAACGATTCTATTTTTCCAAGGTTTGTTCCTTGAAAATCCTGACGATTTTACTACCTTACCGCCTCTTGAGCGGGTTTTAATGCCTATTATTGCTGCCTTTTTAATTGCGCTATTTGCTGCTTTGACTGGTTTTAAACATTATCGATTAGGTATTCCCTTTGTTATTCACCGTATTAAACGCCATTACGGGCAAATGCCGTTATACAACACGGTAAATCAATTTGTCGGTGGTGCACTGGCATTGATCAGTGGTTTCTCGGTTGGCCGTGAAGGGCCATCTGTACATATGGGCGCAACCGGTGCAAGTTTGCTGGCCGATAAATTACATTTGCCTCATAACGCCATGCGGACACTCAGCGGTTGCGGGGTTGCAGCTGGTATTGCCGCATCATTTAATACACCACTTGCAGCTGTTATTTTTGTGATGGAAGTGGTGCTTAGGGAATACAAAGTACATATATTTGTGCCAATAATGCTCGCTGCAGTCACTGGTGCACTGGCGACGCAGTTTGTATTTGGTGACGCATCAGAATTAGCACTGATCACAGTGACGGCATTAAGTGGCTGGCACTATCCATTTTTAATCCTGTTTGGTATGGCTTTGGGCGCGGTTGCTTATGCTTTTAACCAAAATCTAATGTTGATCATTCGTACCTTCAAACCTTTGAGTATGTTTCCACGTTTATTGCTGGCAGGTCTGATTGCTGGCGGCATTGCTTATATGGTGCCACAAGCGATGGGTTCTGGTATGAGTGCAATAACTTTGGCCGTAGAAAGCCCTGATGATGTGCAACTATTAACCACTATTTTAATTGCTAAATTACTGGCGACATTATTTGCCATTGGCTTGGGTATTCCCGGCGGGATCATTGGCCCAGTGATTGGTTTAGGCGTACTGATGGGCACTTTAATGGCCTTTTTTGCACAATTTATTAGTCCCGGCGTTGATATCTCTGGTACTTATAGCGTCTTAGGCATGGCAGGCTTATTAGCTGCCACCTTACATGCTCCACTGGCTGCTTTAACTACGGTAATGGAGTTAACCTCAAGTCCTGAAATAATCGTGCCGGCCATGTTAGTTATCTCAGCGGCATACGTCACCGCATTACAAGTATTTGGCAATCGGTCGATATTTTTACAGCAGCTCGACTTTCAAGGTTTAGCCTATCATGTCTCCCCTGCCACCGAAGCACTGCAAAAAGTCGGGGTGATGGACGAGATGGATGAAAACTTCAAACTACTCTATTCAGATGATAAAGAACAAATAGAAAGCACCTTAAATGCTGTTGATAGCCAAACCCCGTTAATTGTTTATGATCCTGAAAATGGTTATCGCCTTGCAGAATATGATTTAAGTTTAATGTCAGATCAAAATATTTCGATTAACTACATCAGCTTGCAAGGGATCAGCAGTCAAGCTACTTTGGCCGATGTGTTTGATGTATTAAAAGATAAGCGCAGCGGAGCTGTGTATATTTATAACTTACTCGATAATCAACAAATTATGGGAATAATGCGCTGGGATCAGATCCGCCACATTCTTACCATACGTAATAGCTTACTGTAACTAACAATAAGAGAACATTATGAGCGCGCTACTGATCTATAAAGCCTTACATGTATTTTTTATGATTGCCTGGTTTGCTGGCATATTTTACTTACCCCGCCTCTTTGTTTATCACGCTATGAGCGAAGAAAAGTCCTGTAACTCCATGCTCAAAGTGATGGAGCGACGGTTACTGTATTTTGTGACGCCATTTGCAGTACTAACGGCGGTGTTTGGCGTGCTGACAATTGTTGAATATGGCCGCGACTGGTTTAAATACAGCATGTGGATGCACTACAAACTAGTATTAGTGATCGTGCTATACATTTACCATGGCTATTGTTTTAAATTACTAGCGGACTTTAAACACGACCGTAATACTCGCAGCCACCGCTTTTATCGTATTTTTAACGAACTACCGGTATTAGTGCTATTAGTCATCGTATTTTTAGCTATAACTAAACCCAGCTTGTAAAATTTGCTATATACCCAAACCACTTCAAGATGCAGAAACTCGCTTCTTGAGGTGGTTTGGGTATAATATCGCGCGATTGCGTGCCCATCGATGATGGTTGATCGCGCCCCTTTTCAATGTGATAGGAACAGCCCCCATGTTAAGTTTCCAAGGTGAAAATATTCTTTCTGTCAATCAGCTCGATCGCGACTGTATTGAACGTATTTTTGCAGTAGCCAAAAAAATGGAGCCGTATGCTAAAAAGCAAAAACGCACCAATGTATTAGAAGGCGCAATCTTAGCAAACTTATTCTTTGAGCCAAGTACCCGTACCCGCGTAAGCTTTGGTACAGCCTTTAATTTATTAGGTGGTTTGGTTCGAGAAACAACGGGGATGCAAAGCTCTGCATTAGCCAAAGGCGAGTCTTTATACGATACCGCGCGCGTTATTTCAGCTTACGCCGATGCGGTCGCTATGCGCCATCCTGATGCAGGCTCAGTGGCTGAATTTGCTACTGGCTGCTCAGTGCCGGTGATCAATGGTGGCGATGGCCCTAACGAGCATCCAACTCAAGCATTACTTGATTTATTGACAATTGAGCGTGAGTTACATCGCTTCGATCAAAAAATAGATGGTATGCATATCGCCCTTGTTGGTGATTTAAAATACGGTCGTACCGTGCATTCATTATCAAAATTATTATGTCATTATAAAGATATAAAATTTTCGATGGTGGCACCTGATGGCTTACAAATGCCTAGCTATATTCTTGATGCCGTCGATAATGCGGGCCATAAAATTGAAATCGTCGATAAAATGGAAGGTAACTTAGCCGCCGATATCGTCTATCAAACCCGTATCCAAGAAGAACGCTTCCCATCGCAAGAAGAAGCCAATAAATACCGTGGTGGTTTTAGAATTAGCCAATCAATTTATAACACCCACTGCAAACCAAACTCCGTGTTAATGCACCCATTACCACGCGATAGTCGTATAGAAGCCAATGAGCTTGATAACGATTTAAACCTTAATGACAATTTAGCTATTTTCCGCCAAGTACAAAATGGCGTGTTAATTCGCATGGCGCTGTTTGCATTGACACTCGATGTTGCCGATAAAGTAGAGCAATACGAAGTTGCTGTGCCTTGGTTTAGCCGTAAACGCGATAGTTAATTTTAACGTGACAACTAATAGGATTTTTTATGACAATTAGCCAAGATTTATTTGCCCGCGCACAACAATCGATTCCCGGTGGCGTTAACTCTCCAGTACGTGCATTTAATGGCGTTGGCGGCACACCGCTATTTATTACCAAAGCCCAAGGCCCATTTACATTTGATGCTGACGGCAACCGTTATATTGATTATGTTGGCTCATGGGGCCCGATGATCATGGGTCATAATCACCCAGCTATCAAACAAGCAGTGCTTGATGCGGTAGAAAATGGCCTAAGTTACGGTGCGCCAACAGAAGCTGAAATTCTAATGGCTGAAAAAGTAAAAGAGCTAGTACCATCAATCGAAAAAGTTCGTATGGTAAGTTCTGGCACAGAAGCGACCATGAGTGCAATTCGCCTTGCTCGCGGCTTTACTGGCCGCGATAAAATTTTAAAGTTTGAAGGCTGTTACCACGGACATGCTGATTCATTATTAGTGAAAGCGGGTTCTGGCGCATTGACTATGGGCGTACCAAACTCGCCAGGTATCCCTGAAGATTTTGCCAAACATACATTAACTGTTTCGTTTAATAACCTTGATGAAGTAAAAGCTATTTTTGCCAAATACGCTGACGAAATCGCCTGTATTATCGTAGAGCCAGTTGCTGGTAACATGAACTGTATTCCACCAGTACCAGGCTTTTTAGAAGGCCTGCGTGCAGTATGTGATGAATATAAATCAGTGCTTATTTTTGATGAAGTAATGACCGGCTTTCGCGTAGCCCTAGGTGGTGCACAAGCCTATTACAACATCATTCCAGACTTAACCTGTTTAGGTAAAGTGATTGGCGGCGGCATGCCAGTAGGCGCGTTCGGCGGTAAAACTGAGATCATGGATTACATCGCTCCTGTTGGCCCAGTTTATCAAGCAGGCACTTTATCAGGTAACCCAATTGCCATGGCTGCGGGTCTAAAATCGCTAGAGTTACTGTGCGTTGAAGGACTACATGCTGATCTTGAAGCAAAAAGTAAAGCAATCTGTGAAGGTTTTGAAGCCGCAGCAAAAGCTGCAGGGATTGCTCTTACAACTAACTATGCCGGTGGTATGTATGGTTTCTTCTTTACTGAACAAGAGAAAGTAACCACTTACCAACAAGCTACCCATTGCGATTTAGAACGCTTTAAAAAGTTCTTTCACTTGATGCTTGAAGAAGGCGTGTATTTAGCGCCATCAGCATTTGAAGCTGGTTTTGTTTGCTCTGAACACTCTGAGCAAGAAATTGCCGATACAATTGCAGCAGCAAAAAGAGCTTTTGCTAAGCTTTAAACTATTAAACATAAAAAAGCCCGCAAGGGCTTTTTTTATGTCTAAAATAAATACCTGCTCCAGTAATTACTTTACTGACAGCTAGGCCTTGGCTCAAATTCACTGGCTCTAAGTGGCAGTTGAATTACTTTACCGCAGCCCGGTGGCGCTTGCTTACCCGTTAATTCATTAATAAAAGCCCAGCGAATTGAAGGCGGACGAGTATCTGCTATTGCCTCAGGGTTGAGCGGCTTAAGATAACGAATATACGTTTCTAATGCACCAACACTACCCGTTAAGCCTGTACTTTTATTATCATCACGACCAAGCCAAGCAACGGTTACTGTATTTTGATCAAACCCTGCATACCAACTATCACGTAGATCATTACTGGTGCCCGTTTTACCAGCCAGCTGAATTGATGGGAAATGGGCATTTAAACGTTTAGCAGTGCCATCTTTGGTGACTCGCTTCATCGCGTATTTAGTCATATAAACAGCGGCTTTATCAAAACGCGGTTCAGAACTAACTTGGTGCTGATAAAGCACACGCCCAACAGAGTCGGTTAATGCCGAAATAGATGTTAATTGACGGTATTCGCCATCAGCCGCCAACGTGGTATAAAGCTGTGCGACTTCAAAGCTCGACATTTCAACGGCACCAAGCAGTAATGATGGATAATGTGATATTTGCTCTTTAGCGCCGAGTTTATTGAGTGTGTTCGCTACTTTATCAACCCCGACATCAAGCCCCAAGTTGACCGCAGGAATATTGATACTTTGACTAAACGCTTTATATAGTGGCAGCATACCGCGATATTGATGATCAAAATTCTCTGGTTGCCATACTTTGCCTTGCTCATTAGTCACTTGTACTGGCGAGTCATCTAACAAAGTAGCTAAGTTATAGTGCGGTAAACCCAAAGCTGTTAAATACACAGCCGGTTTAACTAACGAGCCTATGTTGCGCTTAGTATCAAGTACGCGGTTAAAACCTAAAAAGCGCGGATCGCGTCCCGCAACTAAAGCAGATATACCGCCTTTCTCTACATTCACTGAGATCATCGCCGCTTCAAGCTGCTCTGTCGTGGCGCGTTTTTCAAGGTAAGGTAGGCTTTTTTCAATTGCCTCTTCCATTGCCGCTTGTTTTTGGAGATCAAAGTAAGTGAATACACGCACGCCCGCATCGAGTACTTCTTGGTCCGGTAGTAATTTTTTCAGCTCACGATCCACCAGCTCTAAATAACCAGGATACGATTTAGGCAAGCTGTCTTTCATAGGTGCAATATCAATTGGCCGCTTTAATGCAGCACGGTATTCGCGGGTATCAATTAATTTATTATCAACCATCAAACGTAGCACTAAATCACGACGTTCCATAGTGCGTTCAGGATAACGGCGTGGATTATAATATGAAGGGCCTTTCACCATCGCAACGAGTAGTGCAATTTGATCGAATTCAAGCTCATCAACAGGCTTAGAGAAGTAAAACTCAGAAGCTAAGCCCATGCCATGCACACCTTGGTTATACGATTGACCAAGGTATACTTCGTTTAGATAAGCTTCTAAAATTTGATCTTTTGAATAGCGATAATCTAAAATTAACGCGATCAACGCTTCGTTAAATTTACGGACCAGCGTACGATCACGGGTTAAATAAATATTTTTTGCCAGCTGCTGGGTTAACGTACTACCGCCTTGAACTGTACGCCCTGCTTTAATATTGCTGTATAAAGCCCGCATAATCGAAAACACGGATACACCGTGGTGCTGATAAAAGTTCTGATCTTCAACCACTAATAATGTATCTGTAAGCATCGGCGGGAATTTATCCAACGGCACAAACTCTCGATCTTGTTTTGAATCATTGCCTATGCGCGCAATTTGTACTGGCTCTAATCGAGCATTGTTTAAACGCCTGCCAAACTTATCTTTAATACTCGCGAGTTTTTGTCCTGCAAAGCGTAACTCAATAACCTGTGCTTGCTCTAAGCCATCATAAAATTCAAATTCACGACGGAAGATTTTAATACTATCGCCCGCTTTTACATACTGACCAGTTCGACTTAACTGATTGACCGATGAATAGTTTAGCCTATCAAGCTCCCACACCACTTCTTGGCTAGATAAGAATTGTCCTGGGTAAAAACCCATTGCTCGTGCATAAACTTGTGCTGGTAATTGCCATTTATTACCTTCAAATTGACGCGTAATTTTGGCATCTAGATAAATTAAATATAAGCCCATCGCAACAATACCAGCTAAGCTTAGTTTCCAAAAAATAGACCAGACTTTGCGACCAATTCCACGTTTTTTTATATTCGCTGCAGACGTATTTTTAGTCGAAGTTTTTTTCACCGACTTAGACGCTGTGCTTGGTGCTTTCTTTGCTGGGCGTTTTGATGGAGTTTTAGTGGAGCGGGAGTCTTTTTTATCAGCCATTGACGTTGCTATTTATTTCCAGAGTTAAATTTGCAGGTGCGAGCTTAGCATATAGCTATATACCCAAGCCACCTCAAGATGCAGAATTCAGCGTTTCACAGGGGCTTAATATCAAGGCGTTACTTTGCAAGAATGGTAATCCCTTTTAAGAAGTAACAACGCTGAGAGTAAGTTCCTGTGAAACGCCCAAGGGGTTGGTTTAAATGCGATTTATACTGCGTTATTGATTTTAGCAATAGAACCACTATTACTTGCAATCAATGCCTTACCTAAATCGCTTTTAATTCCAACTGAAACTCGCTTCTTGAGGTGGTTTGGGTATATTACACCTGCAAAATTAACCTTGACTGAAACTACTTGCTCCGAACTTTGGGCATTAAATCTTTTAACCTCAGTTGCGGTGGCTTAATTTTAGCGTGTACACAACCACAATGAGTGGATCATTGCCGGTATAAAAAATATAAAGCACAAGACAATATTAATAATCAAATCTTTACCCACACCCGCTTTCAAAAACACAGCAACAGGTGGTAAGAATATAGACAAAATAATCAGTAATAGTTTGTTATCCATGCTTAACCTTATTTGTAGTTGGACTAATTTTAAGCATAGTTACTTATTGTGATTTTTGCTGTTTTAATAAACTTTAATTAAAACAATTTAGCCTCTGCGTAAGTACAAAAAAAGCCCTAATCTAAATTAGGGCTTTGTATTGAACACACAATGATTTTAAAACTTTTTACTTTTAATTAGTTACTACGTACCGAAACAAACTCAGGGTAAGCATCAATGCCACAATCGTGTTGATCCATACCGTTTAGTTCTTCTTCCTCTGTTACCCGGATACCCATGGTTTTCTTAAGTATTGTCCACACAATAAGTGAAGCAATAAATACAAAACCTAAGATACATACTAAGCCAATTAACTGGTTCACTAGGGTTGCATCAGTATTTGATACTGGCACTAAGAGAATACCCAAGATACCGCACACACCGTGCACTGAAATAGCACCTACAGGGTCATCAATTTTAACTTTGTCTAGTGCTACAATGCTAAACACCACTAATGAACCACCTAAAATACCCAGTAAGCAAGCAAGTAAAGGTGACGGTGATAATGGATCAGCAGTGATAACAACCAAGCCAGCAAGCGCACCATTAAGTACCATAGTTAAATCTGCTTTACCCCACAACACTTTACAAACAAACAGTGAAGCAATGGCACCGGTTGCCGCAGCAGCGTTAGTATTTAACAATATTTTACCTACTGCAGTCGCGTTTTCAGCATCAGAGATAAGTAATTGTGAACCACCATTAAAGCCGAACCAACCCATCCATAAAATAAATGTACCTAATGTAGCCAATGGTAAGTTAGAGCCTGGAATTGGATAAATTTCACCATTTTTACCATATTTTCCTTTGCGAGCGCCGAGCATTAATACACCGGCAAGTGCTGCAGCAGCGCCTGTGCCGTGAACAATGGCAGAGCCTGCAAAATCAACAAAACCCATTTCAGATAAGAAACCGCCGCCCCATGTCCAGTAACCTTCAACTGGGTAGATAAAACCAGTTAACACTACCGCAAAGGCTAGAAAAGCCCACAACTTCATGCGTTCAGCAACCGCACCCGATACAATCGACATAGCGGTTGCAACAAATACGACTTGAAAGAAAAAGTCAGATTCTAAAGAATGATTAGCATCAGCGGCTTGGGTGCCAATAAGCCCACCTAGAGATGGAATTAAGCCACCTTCAGCGTTGTCTACATACATAATGTTGTAGCCAACTAGTAAGAACATGGTACATGCGATGGCATAGAGCGCCACGTTCTTAGTTAAAATTTCAGTGGTATTTTTTGAACGCACTAAGCCCGCTTCGAGCATGGCAAAACCTGCTGCCATCCACATTACTAAAATACCCGACATTAAAAAATAAAATGTATCTAACGAAAACTTGAGTTCTACGATCGTGTTTTCCATAAAGCCCCCTTAAATTGCTTCTTCATCTAATTCACCCGTACGGATACGGACAATTTGATCTAAGTCGTAAACGAAAATTTTGCCGTCGCCAATTTTGCCTGTTGATGCAATTTTGGTAATGGTCTCAACGACCCGTTGACAATTTTCGGTACGAGTAGCAATTTCCAGTTTAATTTTAGGAATAAAATCAACCTGGTATTCAGCTCCGCGATACAACTCTGTATGACCTCGTTGACGACCAAAACCTTTGACGTCAACAACTGTCATCCCCTCAATGCCTAAATCAGCTAGCGCTTCTCGCACATCATCTAATTTAAATGGCTTTATTATTGCACTAATCATTTTCATAGTGGCCCCCTTCGGACGCTTATTGTTATCCTGTTTGCTAAGACAATCCAACCTTTGTGCCACTATTTTTAACGTTTTAAAAACAACAAATTACATAATAAAAACAAATTAACCGCATAAAAAATGCACCATACAGGTGCATTTTTTTAACATATTAGCTGAACTGGTGCAGCAGCCTAGCTTTGTCTGACGACACAGTCTCTACTTTGTTCTTTAGCTTGATACAAAGCCTTATCAGCTAGGCGCATGGCACTTGTTAACGTAACATTTTGAAATTTTGTTAAACCTATACTTACCGTAATTGCAAATACATCACCATTGATCACAAAATCATACTCAGACAACCGCACTCTAAACGCTTCAAGTAAAGAGTACGCTTGTTCCAAATCTAAATTAGTTAATACAACCGCAAACTCTTCACCACCGACACGGGCAACGGTAAAATCTTTAAACGAACTGCGTAATAAAGACGCTACTTGCTTTAAAGCCTGATCCCCAGCTTCATGGCCAAATTTATCATTGATCGCTTTGAAAAAATCAATATCAAGTAATGCTAAACTATTGTTAGACGATGTTTCTTTTAGCAGTTTTTCGGCAAATTGATAAAAATAACGGCGATTATAAAGATTAGTTAAATCATCGCGAAAGGCACTTTCTTTAATATCTGCTATCAGTGACAGCTGCTCCATAGTCTGTAATACACGACAATGGAACTCTTCATTCATAAAGGGTTTGGTTAAAAAATCATTCGCGCCAAATTTAATAAACCGTGCAGATAAACCATGCTTACCCGCACCTGACAAACCAATAATAGCTAAATCATCACGACCACGAAAATTTCGCACCGCCTTAACAAGCTCAAAGCCATCCATTGTCGGCATCGCATAATCAGTTAGTAACAATTTAATCTCGGGATCATTTTTCAGTATTTTTAGAGCTTGCTCACCATCATGCGCATCTTGCACATCAAACAGCTGCTTTTCGAGCATTTGCTTCATTAATGAACGACTTAAAACTGAATCATCGGCGATTAAGGCTTTGCAACCTTGATTACGTAATAGCTGCGCCACTAATTTAACCGCATAATGATATGAATCACGATTATCTTTAATTACATAATCAACGACCCCAAGCTCTAATATTTGCTGGCGCTTATATTCATCGATGGTAGATGTTAGTACCACTGTAGGGATAGCTTGCGCCAAGGTATATTTAACAACTTCGCCATTCATCGCATCAGGCAGGGTTAAATCGACCAAAGCAAGTGTGTACTGATGCTTCGCAATGAATTCTTTGGTCTCGGCAAGTGACCAGGCAAAATCGACAGCAACATCAAGATAATGAGCTGATAAGTGTCGCAACACCTGCTGGACCACTTTACTATCTTCAACAACTAAAACTCTTTGCATATATCTTCTCTACACTTCAGGTGGACATTGCGAGGGTAAACTTTTTACGAATAAAAAAACTAAAAGTCATAACAGGCGGTAATATACTTTATTATTAGCTTGAGCAAAATATATTGCTGAAAATATACGCATAAAAGCATAGCCTTTGCATTACTGATAATATTTATGTCTAGTGCTCACCGATTAATATCGTCGTCTAGTCTCATTCCCTTTGTTATTTGCTTAAAAATTATCTTTAATAGGTTAACTATTGTTTAAAGGATCCACCATGAAGCTTATTAGTATCATTAGTGTCTCTGTGGCCATACTTACTTTGAGTGTAAGCACAGTCAGTTATGCAGAAAATCAACGTCGTATCGATGTCGATAGTAAAGTTGTCACTGAACATAAAGCGCGCATCAATGGCGAGCGTTTTTCATATACCGCAACCACAGGCACACAACCGGTATGGGATGACAAAGGCGATGCCGTTGCTACATTGCAATACACTTATTATGAACGCGACAAAGTTGACGATCGCACTAAACGCCCATTATTAATTTCATTTAATGGCGGACCTGGTTCTGCATCAGTATGGATGCACTTAGCCTATACTGGACCACGGGTATTAAAAATTGATGACGAAGGCTACCCTATTCAACCGTATGGCGTCAAAGATAACCCATACTCAGTGCTTGATGTTGCTGATATCGTTTACGTTAACCCAGTAAACACTGGCTACTCGCGTATTCTTGAAAACGATAAAGGTGAATTACCAAGTAAAGAGGCGCAAAAAAGCATGTTTTTTGGTGTCAATGCCGACATTAAATACCTAGCAGAATGGTTAAACACCTTTGTAAATCGCACAGAGCGCTGGCGCTCACCTAAATTTTTAATTGGTGAGAGCTACGGCACAACCCGCGTATCAGGCCTTGCCCATGAATTACAAAACAGTCAATGGATGTATATCAATGGTGTTGTGCTGGTTTCACCAACAGACATTGGTATTAAACGCGACGGTCCGATAAAAGCAGCTAACCGTCTACCTTACTTTGCTGCAACGGCGTGGTATCACAAAGCTTTAAGCCCAGCATTGCAAGCTAAAGATTTAGATGAATTACTACCAGAAGTTGAAGACTTTACCGTTAACAAGCTAATTCCTGCACTTGCTAAAGGTGGCTTTATTAATGATGAAGAAAAACGCGCTATCATTAAACAAATGGCACTGTATGCCGGTGTATCTGAAAAGTTTGTTGCGCAAAACAACCTTGATATTCCTACCAACTTCTTTTGGAAAGAACTACTACGTGAGCGCGGTCAAACGTTAGGCCGTCTAGATTCGCGTTATTTAGGCATGGACAAGCGTGACGCTGGCGAATCTCCAGACTACTGGGCTGAGCTAACATCATGGTTGCATTCATTTACACCAGCCATCAATCACTACTTACGTGAAGAGCTTAACTATAAAACTGACGTAAAATATAACCTGTTTGGTAATGTACACCCGTGGGATCGCAGCAATAATAACACTGGTGAAAATCTGCGTTTAGCAATGGCGCAAAACCCATACCTCAATGTGATGATCCAATCAGGATACTATGATGGTGCCACTAACTACTTTGATGCTAAATACACTTTATGGCAACTAGATCCAAGTAGTAAAATGCGTGATCGCCTAAGCTTTAAAGGCTACCGCAGTGGCCACATGATGTATTTACGCCATGCAGATTTAGAAACATCAAATAACGATTTACGTGATTTTATTTTACAGTCACTACCAAAAGAAGGTGAAGCTGCGAAGTATTAAACAGCGCTTAAAACCACTGGATTAAAAAAAGCCCGTTTTTACGGGCTTTTGTTTATCGATAATTCGGATATACTCAAACTATTGATTTTACGTTTTTGGAAAACACAGATGACTGAAAACTTCCGTGTTATGTATGCAGGTCTAGCTCAAGATATTGAGCAATCGAATGCAATTAAACAACTGGCTGTAAAGCTCAAAGCCCCTGAAAGTAAAGTAGCTGCATTTTTTGAAAACAAACCCCTATTTGCGCCTTGTGAAAAAGAAAAAGCACTCAAGCAAGCAAAGCTACTTGCCAGCGTAGGCATCAAAAGTAAACTGCAACCAATAACCAACAACACACCAGCGGTAAGTAGCAGCGATACAACCAACCAGCGAGATGAGCGTATTTTTAACGCCCTTGATTACATCACCAGTAGTTTAATTCGCATCGAAGAAAAACTCGACGACCTAGAGCAACGCTTACCAGCCACAACCCAACAACCAGATCCTGATGAAGGCGACGAGTGGCAAACTGACGACCTATTGCTAGATGAAGAGCTGACAACGCCGATCAAAAAACGCAGTAACATGCTGCTGTATTCACTTATAGCTATGGTTGTTGTCTTGCTTGTAGTACTAGGATTGTCGTTTGCATTCCCTGATTTATTCAGTTTTATGGATAATTAACAGATAAAGCAAAAATAAATATGAGCGAAAAAAGAGCACTGATCCGCCAACAAATCCGTAAAGCACGTAACTCACTGTCAAAATTCGAGCAAAAAATTGCCGCAGAATCGCTTAAAGTGAATTTTACTCAACACTTAAAACAGCAAAAAACTATTGAAGATACCCATATTGGCATTTATTTTAGCAATGACGCAGAACTAGATACCTCATTGTTAATAAAAGATCTTTGGACTAAAAACCACGCCCTTTACCTACCTGTAATCCACCCATTTAACGGCACTACTTTATACTTCCAGCGCTATGAAGAAAATTCACCCATGAGGGCAAATCGCTATGGTATCTTGGAGCCTAAGTTAAATTGTAGTCAGATATGCCCACTAGCGGAGCTTGATTATCTGCTAATGCCATTAGTTGCATTTGATGATAACGGTAACCGGTTAGGGATGGGGGGTGGCTTTTATGATAAAACTTTGGCGCGCTACGAAAAAGAAAACTGGCAAAAACCACAACTGATTGGCCTTGCACATCAATGCCAACATGTTCCAAGTTTACCGGTTGAATCGTGGGATGTACCATTAAATTACATAATCACACCACAGAAAATCTACCATTGGTAAGCAATTTATTTATATACTAATGGCAATCCCTCTCACCTATTGAGCACATAATCATGACACAAGATGAATTAAAAAAAGCAGCTGCTTGGGCTGCACTCGAATTTGTAAAAAAAGACACCATTGTGGGTGTTGGCACAGGCTCAACTGTAAACCATTTTATTGATGCATTAGGCTCAGTAAAAGACACCATACGCGGTGTGGTATCAAGTTCTGACGCTTCAACCGAAAAACTAAAAGCACTCGGTCTTGAAGTATTTGAACTTAATGATGTTGATGCCCTTGACGTGTACGTTGATGGCGCAGATGAAATAAATGCGCTGAACGAAATGATCAAAGGCGGTGGCGCAGCACTAACCCGCGAAAAAATAGTCGCAGCTGTAGCAAAACAATTTGTATGTATTGTTGATGAAACAAAAATAGTGGACACCTTGGGTGAATTTCCACTGCCGGTAGAAGTTATTCCAATGGCACGCAGTTATGTTGCTCGTGAATTGCTTAAACTAGGCGGCGATCCAGTTTATCGCCATGGCGTGGTAACAGATAATGGTAACGTTATTTTAGACGTACATAACTTGTCGATCAGCCAAGCAAAAGATTTAGAGCTGACAATTAATCAAATTGTTGGCGTAGTAACCAACGGCTTATTTGCCCACCGTGGCGCAGATAAAGTGATTATCGGTACCAAAAATGGGCCGCAAATTAGATAAATAGGATGAGGATATGAGTAAGGTATCGTTAGCAAAAGACAAAATTAAAATTCTTTTGCTTGAAGGTGTACATCAAAGCGCTGTAGAAACGCTAAAACGTAACGGCTACAGCAATATTGATTATGTAAAAACCTCATTGCCTGAGGACGAACTAATTGAGCGCATTAAAGATGTGCATTTTGTAGGCCTTCGTTCTCGTACTCATATTTCTGAAGCTGTACTTGAAGCGGCAGAAAAACTGGTTGCCGTTGGTTGTTTTTGTATCGGCACTAACCAGGTTGATTTAAGTGCCGCACGCAAGCGCGGTATTGCAGTATTCAACGCACCGTTTTCTAATACCCGCTCTGTTGCTGAGTTAGTACTTGGTGAAATTTTACTATTGTTCCGTGGTATTCCAGAGCGTAATGCCATTGCCCACCGTGGCGGCTGGTTAAAAACCGCCAATGGCTCATTTGAAGCCCGTGGTAAAACTCTAGGTATTATTGGTTATGGCCACATTGGTACGCAGCTAGGTATCATGGCTGAAAATATCGGTATGAACGTTGAATTTTACGATATTGAAGACAAGCTAACCCTAGGTAATGCCACACAAGTACATAACCTAACGCAGCTACTGCAACGCGCTGATGTTATTAGCTTACACGTACCTGAAACACCGCAGACTAAAAACCTGATTGGTAGCGCGGAAATTTCAGTAATGAAGCAAGGTTCAATTTTGATCAACGCCTCACGCGGCACTGTAGTTGATATTGACGCCCTAGCAGAAGCACTTCGTGATAAAAAAATCAGCGGCGCTGCCATCGACGTATTCCCAGTTGAGCCAAAATCAAACGATGAAGAATTTGTATCGCCACTACGCGAATTCGACAACGTAATTTTAACACCACACATTGGTGGTTCAACTCAAGAAGCGCAAGAAAACATTGGTATTGAAGTAGCGGGTAAACTAGCAAAATACTCAGATAACGGCTCAACTATTACTGCTGTTAATTTCCCTGAAGTATCACTGCCAGAGCTTGCTAACCGTAGCCGTTTATTACACGTACACCACAACCGCCCAGGTGTGTTAACCCAAATTAACCAAGCGTTTGCCCAGCACGGCATCAACATCGCCGCGCAATACTTGCAAACAGACGAAGCGATTGGTTACGTAGTAATAGACGTAGATACCGACCACTCTGAAATTGCACTAAAAGAACTAAGTGCAGTAGAAGGCACGATCAGAGCACGTATTCTTCACTAACAGCTGTCAGCTGGTCAAAAAATAAAAGCCGTGCTTGTTAAATCAAGCACGGCTTTTATTTGGATGAAGAATAATACTTTTTTCAACCTTAGCCGATGAAATATTGCCAGTTTTATTGTCTGTATTAAACAAGTTTCACTTAAGTTACATCTTACTGTATTTGCTATAACGGCTCGCTTTTAAGAATATTTTCACAACTCGGTCAAAGATTTCTCTATTACTAAATTCCTCAATAGAGGCGTTAGCGAGGGTTTTCCTCTACCAAAACCTTATTGAGAAACGACGCAAGTACGCTGCGCATTTCGTCTACCCAAGGGTGAAATAGCCAAAAGGTGTGCGGTGTATCGGGTATGGTATACACTTGTTGATGGACGTTGTTTTTAATTAGCTGCGCTACAAAAGCATCTCTGCCAACATGAAAACGGTCATGGGAAGAGTTAATAAATAATGTTGCTGGAGTATGTTTACTTAAATATTCTACCGGCGAAACCGCATGCCAACGTTTTGGCTCTTGTGCATAACGCCCACCTAACCAAAGCGCTGCATAAGAAATCTTTCCAGGTTTATCTTCAAACATCCTCGCCGCTGTTGAGGTTAAATCAGCCACGCCGTCAATGTTCACGATTGCTTGCACTGCTTCGTAAGGCGATTTGGTATCGTGATTGGTACTCATGGCCCCGAATAACGTGGCCATATGAGCACCAGAAGACGCCCCTAACACCGCGATTTTTTTGGTATCTATCATATATAATTTATGATGTTGTTTTAGCCACTTAATCGCATCGTTGATATCTGCCATTGCAGCTGGATAGAGCGCCATTTTAGAGGTTCTATATTCGACACTTACCGCCACAAAACCTTGGCCAGCTAACCAGCGTGCCGTTGGCGTTTGATGAGACTTGTTACCTGTCCTCCATCCGCCGCCATGGATCATTACGACCAACGGTTTAGCCTGCTCTGCTTTATTAGGATAAAATAAGTCAAGGTGCAGCGTTAAGCCATCCACCGTTTTGTAAGCTAAGTTGTAATGTTCACTGATAGACTGTGCTGTTTGCTCGATATTTTCCGGTTTGTTTATCGGACTAATAAAAGGAAACTGTTTCTTGTTTTTTCGATACTCACTTTCAATGGTGTACTCAGCCATTTCACCACTGAGTGAACTGACAACCTCACGCGTCGATACCTGCTGTGTTGCTTGTTGAATACGGGGAGATTGATACCATTCACCCAAGATATTTTCCCAAGTAAAAGATGCTGCTTTACTCTCATTTAGCTGTCTTCTATTCGTTGTTATAAACGCCCCAGGACCGGAAGAATTGTACTCAAAAAAACGAGCATCTTCTGCACGAAACACCTTTTTCCCACCGGCTCTAGCTGTTCCTTCCATTGGATGCCAAGCTTGTTGTTGAATATGCGCTCCCATCCAAGTATCTATAAATACTGTTTGTCCTATTGCATTAGGATCTGCATACCTTCCATCAGGGAATGTAGTTGTAGGATGCCAAGGTCTTCCTAACCCCATACTATTGTCTTGCACCCCTTCCTCTGCGCTAAGAGCACAATCAATAAAAACCAGACCAAATGCTTGCTCAATATTAGTACTTGGTGCAGTAATAAAACCTATCGGTAACTGTTTGTTAGGTCTAGCCCGAGTCACTATGTTCGACTTATAAAAAACGGCGGCTCCGCCCCCAAAAATAAAGTCAACATGACCACTTATGGTATTATTGATAAATAAAGATCTCCCTGCTTTCGTGTAAAGAGTATCTTGATATCCACTGATTTTTACATGATTAAACAATGCTTTATCACTACCATAGTCGGTCAATACAGCCACTGCTTGTAGACCTGATACGCGTTTTGGATCCTCGTTACTCAGCGCATCGTAATACGCAAAGTCAAAGGTGTTCTCAATATGCAAGTTTTCAACACTAAAATTGGGTGATTTAATAGTTAACGTGGCTGAGTTTGATGTTCCTAGGTTGCCACCATTTACTGTTGCTTTTCCTGAATAGTCATCAAAATATAATCGAGTAGTATCAGCCCCTGCACCTGATAACGTAATAAAAGGTTTGTTAATAACGAGTTTTTCATAATAGTCACCAGAGGCTATTTTAATAATATAGGGCTGAGATAAATTATTAGGTGCTTGCTCAATAGCTTGTGCAATGGTGGCAAAAGCGTGTTCATTGTTTTTATCAACAATTGCATCAACTCGTGGTGATACGAGTTCATTCGCAGATAAACTTTGACATATAAGTCCAAAGAAAAATAATAAGCCCTGAATAGTACCGCTTATTGTTTTTAACCGACCATGTAACTGCATGTGAAGTTTTCCTTACATAGTAAAAATAGCATGTTTAAAGTAGGCCTGTGGCGAGTAAGTAAGATCATTTTTTACTAACTATATTTGGCTGCCAGCCACGCATCACGTTTTTAATGGTGTAGTCTTGCGCTTCGGCTTGACTCAGTTGATGCGCCCAAGCCACTCGCTTAATACTATTAGTCCCCTGCCCTGAGTTATTAAACTCAGCATAAAAAACGGTTTCCTGTTTACTAACATCCCCCCAATTTTGCCAACCTTCAGGAGCAATATGCAGACCTAAGTCAGAGTTAATGAACACAGTTTTAGCGTGGTGTCTCCAAGGACGGCCAAGATAAACTTTATCAACAGCAGCACTGGCAGTTAGCTTCACACGATTAAACACAAATCCAAACGCCTGATTTTTAGGGGTAGAAGCAGCTGTAATATAAGAGTTACTGAGTGACTTAACTTCACAGTCTTCGAACATTGCTGTGCCTTCACCAAAAATAAAGTCTGTGGTGCCTTCGATATAACAATCTTTGAAATACGAGCGAAACCCTTCGCCAGCTAGGTACAAGGAATCTTGATGGCCTTTGATAGCTACGTTATTTATGCTTACTCGATCAGCCTCGATATGCAAAGCAACAGCCTGCCCAACCGCGCCTGCACTATTAATAATAGTCAAATTTTGGGCGCTAAAGTCATTCCCTCGCACCATTAATGTATATGTGTGAAAGGTACTATTTCGACCTAAATTTATCTTATTAAAATGGTCGCCATAGGTAATAATTGTATTTTCTTTACTTTCACCTATTAGTTTTATTCGTGTATTCCATGAGTAAACTTCTACCTTTTCTGCATAAACGCCATTTTTAACGAAAATACTTATGTCATGCCAAGGGTAAGTTTTACTTGCATTGATTGCTGCCTGAATGGAAGTAAAATCGCCCGTACCATCTTTGGAGACTACCATCTTTGTGGCGTACTCTTGAGCCACTACCGATCGCGCCCCAAATGATACAAGAAACAATGTAATTAAAAGCGCTAAAGGACTTGTTCTTTTGTTTTTTGTAATCACTGTCGTAACCACCCTTTTATTATTGATATCACAATCGCTCTCATCTTATGGGGACAGCAACTGAACACCTGTAGCCATAACTTCTACATAGCAGTCACAGTTTGCAACATAGCTGATTATCTGTGAACGAAGTTAGCATGTAACGCAATTCCAACTAATTGGACTGGTATTTATCCAAAAAATCTTCTTCAATACTTATTTCTAACAAATTATGCTACCGGTGGCAAATTTATTTAAATATCATTCCCTAAAAAAATCAGCGTGTTATTTTTTACAAAAATAAAGCTCGCAGATCTAACGATACAAATAATACATTATATTAACAAACAACTTGACACCAAACTGCCACCGGTGGCAATCTGATAAAAATAAATTTTATTAGTGGTAACTTATGTAAACAAAGTAACAGCATCTCTACTTTTAATTTAACGCGCTACCTTATCAAATAGTGCGCAATTTAATCTCTCTTTGTTCCAAGGAAGCAATAATGAAACTAACACACACATTTATAAAAAGCTTAATTGCTACTAACGTGCTTGCCGCCCTTACCGTAAGTTCATTCTTTAGTAACGCTCAAGAATCTCAACCAGCAGCATCTGAGGATGTTGAGGTCATTGAAGTAAAAGGCTTTCGTGGTTCTTTAATTAAAGCCTTAGAAGCCAAACGAGATGCAGCTAATACTCGTGAGTCAATTATGGCTGAAGATATTGGTAAGTTTCCAGACTTGAATGTGGCAGAAGCCATTCAGCGAGTTCCTGGAGTGGCAATATCGCGCGAAGGTGGTGAAGGTCGTAATATTGTTCTACGAGGTTTTAGCCCGGGTTTTACCCGAACCACGCTTAACGGTATGGAAGTACCCGCAGGAAGTGATGGTCTCGATTCTGGCGGCGTAACTGTTAACAATAGTCGAGCCTTTGACTTCCATGTATTTGCATCAGAGCTTTTCAACCGTATAGATATTCAAAAAACGCAAACAGCCTCGATTGAAGAAGGTGGTATTGCTGGTACAGTCGATATGTACTCTGCACGCCCTTTTGATAACCCCGGCTTCAATTCGACCCTGTCACTTAAAGGTGGCTATAATGATTTAACCAGTGAAGTTGACCCTAGGTTTGCTTTCTTAGCCAGTAATACATTTGCTGATAATACCTTTGGTACACTTTTTTCGGTTGCAGTATCAGATAGAAGTGTGCGTCAAGAAGGCTTTGGCAGCGTGCGCTGGGAGCCAACAAATCGAATTGGTAATGGCACATGGGGTGACACTTCTGGGCTATCGACCATCAACGGAACGCCTAGTAATTACTGTGGTGCTGAAGAAGCTATATCCTGTTTATGGGTACCTCGGTTACCGCGGGCTGATTTTTTCGGGAATGAGCAAAAACGTATTGGGGTTACCGGTTCTTTGCAATATAAGCCTAATGACGACATGTTATTCACATTGGATATATTGCATTCTGAGTTAGAAAATGATCGCAGAAACTACAACTCTATGGAGTGGCTAGTTAATCGTGGTGCTCCGGGTGATTTCCAAGGTCAAAGCCCCGTTTCGTTTACGGTCGATGAGTCGGGTAAAGTCCTTATTGCTGGCAGTTTTGAAAATGTCACCTCATGGTACGAAAGCCGATACCAGGTGTCCGATTCGATATTTGACCAGTATGTGTTATCTGGCGATATTCAACTTAATGATCGCTGGTCGCTTGACCTTATGGCTGGTTTGGCTAAAAACGACGCTGACAGAGAAGAAATTCGTTATTACTACCGATCGGTTCCCCACTTCTACTCCTATGATTACAGCAGTGGAAATGCAGCGACAGTAGATTATGGCGATTACGATACGACCGATCCTAATAACTACCTTGATGCAGTCAATGCCTCTAATCGTAGTGACGATGTTAAAAAATCAAATACCACAGTGAAACTGGATCTCGCTTATGCCGGAGATAGCTTTGATATAAAAACCGGACTTGCCTTTAATGACAGAGAAGTAGAATATCGAACGGCAGATGGTGACTTTACTCCCTTTGACCCTTCAAAATATACAACCCCATTTCCGTATTCGGATTTTGGTAAAGGCTTAGATGGCGCTACTTTGGCTCCTTTTCTTGTTGCTGACTTTGATAAGCTAGAGGCCGACGGTATTCTTACTCATAATTATACCAATAATGCAGCTCAAGGCTGGGTGGTAGGTGAGAAAACACAAGCCCTTTACCTTGAATTAAACAGTGATCATGAAATTGGTGACATGTATCTTCGTACTAACTTTGGCGTGCGCTATGTCAACACTGAGGTCACTTCTGAAGCCATTATAAACAATAGTCCTTTGTCGGTTACGCGCGATTACAATAACTTCTTACCATCGATGAATTTAGCACTTGAAGTCACCGATGATATAGTGACTCGTTTTGCTTATGCTCGCAGCATGACTCGCCCAAGTCTAGGTAGTTTAAATATTGCTTCACCGCAGTTTGGGTATACGACTTTTACTGTAGGTAACTTAGGTAATCCTGGACTGAACCCTTATGAATCAAATGATGTTGACCTGAGTGTTGAATGGTATTTCGCTGAAGAAGCTGTTGTTGCTTTTAATGTTTTTAATAAAGACATAGTGACCTCTCTTGATACTGAAGAAGTAGAAAAACTGGTAGACGAAGAGTTTTGGCCATCTATTTACGCTGATCCTCAGTATATAGCCACAGCCCCCCTAGGTGACCCCGCATCGCAAACCTATACACACCGCATACCAGTCAATAATAACGACGGCTATAGCGTGACTGGTTATGAGCTGATGTATCAACAACCCTTTATCTTTTTAGACGGTTGGCTGTCTAACTTTGGTGTGGTTGCTAACTTCACACATGTAAGCGCACAAGACTCTACAGGCTTGTCACCCAATTCTTATAATGCAACATTGTATTATGATGAAGAAAACTATGGCGCTCGTATATCATTAAACAAACGCGATGATTACCTACTTCAAGAGCCAGCCGGAAACGGCCATGCTCAAGAGCGTAAGTTTGGTCCGACTCATGTAGACGTATCTGCATTTTATAATGTGAATGAAAACATTTCGCTTTCACTGGAAATTATTAATTTAACAGACGAAGTTGAACGTATATATGGTACCGGAGACGGAGATCTCAACTTAACGAGAGAATACAGCCATACCGGTACACAATACTTTATCGGCGCAAGTTATACATTTTAGTAAACTGCAACGAATCAGTGTCTATTTGAACTGATAAAAAAGCCCGCAGATACATAAAATATGCGGGCTTTTTTGTATCTAGCTTTTATGTAATGTTTGTAAAAACCCATTAAAGATATGCAAAAAAGTAGGCTGCAATGAGATTGCAATAATCGATTACTGCGTAACGCACCTTATATGTATTTGCCTAAGCTACTTGCTTAACAGCCACATCGACAAACGAAGTAAACGAATTTGCTTATTGAATTAGAGTTGATTTAGAATTGACCGTCACTGAATAAAAACGCTCAAAGAAAATACTAGTGCCTATTGACAGAGTTAAGGCTCATATGTGTTAAGTTGCACCCACTCAGCAAGTTGCAGCATTTTGTGCACAAGTTTTCTTTATACCTAACTCTTCGTGAAAATGTGTTGTGACACTAAAAGTTAATACAAAAATAATAAAACCCAACAACCAGCAATTACACTCTTTTAGTTTAAATTTACCACGCCAAAAAGCTGTTATGAAAATGACGAAATTTCTAAAAGTGAAGATAAATGTGATAAGTAGGAACACAAAAATGATAATTCCAGCTGTACTCATAATTTTCCAGTGCAACTAACGAGCCTGTAGAATAACTCGTTTTTAATTTATTTTTATTGATGCATTAACCATAGCTGAGTTCCTATTTTGATTCAATCGACAACTGACTTTTACGTAAAATATAAAAAGAGGATTTGCTGTTTCTTTAATGGGCGTTTTGGAAGGGATTGCAGGTGTTTAAGTGGCTTATTTGGAGAGGTAGCAGCTTACCTTTATTAATGCATCGTGTTTTGCAGCTTTTCTATATTATGAACAAGGCAGTACAGTTGCCATTGCGCATTCACTTTCGTTTGTCCTCTCAAGGTCAGTTTGTTCATGCCTTTATTGACTGTAATATTCCGCTGTTTATTTAAAGGAATGCAGGCTCTATACAGCCTAGTCGTTTGCCATTCCTTCAATAAAAAGCTGCCGTCGCCCCATTGGGCTGTCTATTTTGACTTTGATTATTATAGCTAACGGTGGATTTAGATCTCTGGATCCGCCGTAGGATAAAAATGTGCTACTGGCGACAATGGCACTATTTATAAGGAATAGCACGCACTAAAGTACGCAGTTTAATGAAACTGGGTGTCAGCGAACGGCTCGCCATAGCCTGTGGTATCACCAGTACCAAAAGTAGGCGCTTGGAAGCGAAGATCCTTGTAGAAGCTCAAAAACAAAAGGGATTAACATTGCATTAAGCAATGATTACTTAGCTTCACAAGGGTTAGTGTCATTGAGAGATATTTGGATCAATATTCATTACGGGAGATGAACCGCCCATTGCACTTCCTGCTAATAAAAAGCGCATGATGGGTGGTGTGGGGGCTGGAGGTTAGAGACCTCAGGCTACCCGATTATAAGGTTGTTTACAACACAAACAAGACGTCACCTTTTTCCATAAACACGTACAGTAAAATACCAAAGATAGATATTAATGCACCAGCTAGTCTAGCACTTGTTCCCTCTAAAGATTTAGTTTGAGAAGAAGTGAATTTTGTACGAGAGCCTGATTGACCATTAGTGATACCAAACTCGACATCCATTTTACCAATATAAACAAATCTAGCACCGACTAAGAAAAATGCGATGCCAATAATCAACTCTAATGTGACTTCCATATCAAAACCTTATAACGCCGCCAGCAACTGCCGGAGTGAATTGGCTGCTTTTTTGCGTCTTTTTGCAAAAAAGAAGACAGTTTACGGAGGTCAGATTGACTGGCCTTGATACTCATTGAGCCTCCTCCCCAGCATCGCGATTATTCGCTACGCTGAAAAGGCAACCAACCTTACAGGAGAAAGCTCAATGAACTTTTACAATAACATGCATCCATATTATTGTGGAATCGATTTACACGCGCGATTACTTTACGTCTGTATCATTGATAATACAGGACTTATCCTTGTTCACAAGAAAATTAAAGATGATCCTGACGCACTTCTAAAACTACTTAAACCGTATATCGGTGACATTGTGGTTGGCGTAGAGTGCATGCACTGTTGGTATTGGGTCGCTGATTTTTGCAAAGAACACACTATCGATTTTATCCTTGGTCATGCTTTGTATATGAAAGCGATTCATGGCGGTAAAGCTAAAAACGATAAAATAGATTCACATAAAATTGCCAAACTCATCCGTGGTGGTAATTTCCCTCTTGCTTATGTTTATGACAAAGATATGCGTGCTACGCGTGACTTATTACGTCGCAGAACCAAAATTGTTCGTCACGGCGCTGATTTAAAAGCCCATGTCGCCAATACTGCCAGCCAGTACAATTTACCTGCCCATAATGTCAATTTAAAGAACGTCTGCGACAGAGAAAAGATGCGCTATTACTTTCCTGATCCCGTTGTACAACGCTCTATTAATTTAAACATGGCTATACTCGATTGCTATCATAAGGAGCTTAAGCCTCTAGAGCATTATATTGAACAAATGGCCAAGCAGCACAACCCTGTCCACCTTAATATTTTGCAAACAATTAATGGCATAGGCCGCATTTTAGCACTTACCATCATTTACGAAATTGGTGACATCAATCGTTTTTCAAGCGTACAAAAGTTCGCTTCATACAGTCGGTTAGTCAAATGCAAAGCGGAGTCAGCTGGTAAAACTTACGGCACACAAGGCAATAAAATTGGCAATGCACATCTAAAATGGGCGTTCTCCGAAGCCGCTGTATTGCTGCTGCGCCACAATCACAACGCCAACAAATACCTTGAAAAACTACAAAAGCGAATGAGCAAAGCCAAAGCACTGTCAGCGCTTGCGCATAAGCTGGGTCGCTGTGTTTATTTTATGCTTAAAAAAGAGACGGTATTCGATGAAGCAAAATTCTTAAAGAGTTAGTCACGGTACTGAGTGAGCTGAACATCTAACTGGATATAAGGCTGAGCATCAATCAATTGGGTGAGTTAATAACCAACAAGGTTTAACCTGATTATATGCCTACAGACCTAAGCCACTTGCCTTGATTAGACGCTCAGTACGCGTGCATTAATACAATAAACAAAGTCGCTTACACCTGACTTGAGCCTGAAACTAACTGGTCATAATGATGAACCAGCCGCCTTGAATAGTGCCATGATTAGGTTAACCGATGAATGTCTAGTGCCCCTACAAATCCATAAGGATATGGATTTGTAGGCTGCGATGAGATCGCAATAAGAGAGCCTCTATATGTGTTTGCCGTAAGCAACTTGCTTAACAGCCACATCGACAGGCGAAGTAAACGAATTTGTTTATTGATTTTTAATTGACCGTCAATTTATAAAAACGGTCAAAAAAAACACTACTGCCTATTGACAGAGTTAAGGCTCATATGTGTTA
>NZ_JACJEI010000018.1:0-93826 GCF_014163985.1 Pseudoalteromonas sp. SR41-4
ATTGCTTTATATTGTTAAAGAACGTTGCGGTTAAAGTTAAACTTTATCTCGCTAGGGCTGCGCATATTACGCTGTCCTATTTTTTTGTCAACACTTAATTTTAAACTTTATTAAAAATCTAAACTTAAGTTTTACTCGACTAACTGATTAACTCTTGCCTCGCTAAGCGTTGCTGTCTGCCGTCTCAGTGGGGTCGCATTATAGGGAGATCCAAAAACAGATCAACCTTTTTTTGAAGAAAACTTAAAATAAAACACTGTTCGCTGAGTATTTAAGCTAAACGCTCAAAAACAACACTAAACTAGACTGTTTTTAACTATATAAGTGTAAGTTAAATGAAGAAACCCAGATTCAATCTTTAATCGAAAAAACGATCCACTACTGAAATGATCAATATTTTGATCAAATGACCTAAGTTTATAATCTTTACCTATGTATATTGTTAATAACTTATGAGGGTCAAACACTGACAGTCGCAGTTATCACGCATTTAAATCATAGATAAAAGTAGACTCTATAGATTTATACAGCTACATATTCAGTAGCAAGATAACTTTCAAAGCTATAAATGTTATTACCGACCATGAAATTTAAATTAACAAGCTAGTTGAATAACAAATGGTTATTCAGGGAAGTAGATTCTAGTGACGCTTAGTGGGCTTACAAAGATGTTGGTTTGATAATGGTATAGTTGAAATGTTGCGCTATATACAGGGATACTGATAGCAATATTATTTTTTGCCAAATTTTAGATATTAAAAAGCCGAGCTTATGCTCGGCTTTTTGGTGTCTTTAAGACTTACTCAGCAGACTGCGCGTCTTCTTGAACTTCTTCGTTCGCAGATGTGCGACCTACTAGTTCAATATAAGCCATTGGTGCATTGTCACCAGCACGGAAGCCACACTTAATAATACGAGTGTAACCACCTGGACGGTCTGTATTGCGAGGACCGATTTCACTGAACAACTTACCAACTACTTCTTTATCACGCGTGCGAGCAAACGCTAAACGGCGATTTGCTACACTGTCAGTCTTAGCCAGTGTGATTAAAGGTTCAATTACACGACGTAACTCTTTCGCTTTTGGCAAAGTAGTTTTGATGATTTCATGTTTCACCAAAGAACCTGCCATATTGCTGAACATCGCTTTACGATGGCTGCTGTTACGGTTTAATTGACGACCACTCTTACGATGGCGCATGACCCTATCCTTCTAACTAAACTAATATAGTGATTTAGATTATTCAGCTAGGCTTGCAGGTGGCCAATTTTCTAGGCGCATACCTAGAGATAGACCACGTGAAGCTAGCACGTCTTTAATTTCAGTCAGAGACTTCTTGCCTAAGTTAGGCGTTTTAAGAAGCTCGACTTCTGTGCGCTGAACTAAATCACCGATATATTGAATTTGCTCGGCTTTCAAACAGTTTGCTGAACGCACTGTTAGTTCAAGATCATCAACTGGACGAAGTAGAATAGGATCGAATTCTGGCTTCTCTTCTTTCTCTTCTGGCTCAGTAACATCACGTAAGTCTACGAATGCTTCTAGCTGCTCAGCTAAGATAGTCGACGCACGGCGGATCGCTTCTTCTGGATCTATAGTGCCGTTTGTTTCCATATCAATGATTAACTTGTCTAAGTCTGTACGTTGTTCAACACGTGCTGATTCAACCGAGTACGCAATACGTTCAACTGGGCTAAATGATGCATCAAGCAACAATCTACCAATTGGACGCTCATCGTCATCAGAGGATAAACGGCTAGATGCCGGCACATACCCACGACCACGTTCAACACGAATTCGCATGCTGATCGCACTATTATCTGCCGTTAAATGACAAATAATATGATCTGGGTTGGCAATGGTTACATCGCCGTCGTGCTGAATATCAGCCGCAGTCACAGGGCCTACACCAGACTTAGTCAGGGTAAGAAAAACTTCATCTTTACCTTCCAAAGTAACTGCTAGACCTTTAAGATTTAACAGAATTTCAATGATGTCTTCTTGTACGCCTTCTTTCGCGCTGTATTCGTGCAACACACCGTCGATTTCAACTTCGGTTACTGCACATCCTGGCATTGACGAAAGAAGTATACGGCGTAAGGCATTCCCAAGAGTATGACCGAAGCCACGCTCTAATGGCTCTAAAACTACTTTAGAACGAGTTGGGTTAATAGCGTCGATATCGACTAACCTTGGTTTTAGAAATTCTGTAACAGAACCCTGCATTTTATCCTCTCTTAACTCTTAACTTTACTTAGAGTAAAGTTCGACGATTAGTTGTTCATTGATGTCCGCAGACAGGTCTGAACGCTCTGGTAGGCGTTTGAAATTACCTTCCATTTTCTTACCGTCAACTTCAACCCAAGTCGGTTTTTCACGTTGCTCGGCTAGTTCTAGAGCAGCGATGATACGAGCTTGTGTCTTAGACTTTTCACGGATAACTACTACATCTTCTGGAGTAATTACGAATGAAGGAATGTTCACTACACGACCATTAACTAAAACCGCTTTGTGGCTTACTAACTGACGTGCTTCAGCACGTGTGCTTGCAAAACCCATGCGGTATACAACATTGTCTAAACGTTGCTCTAAAAGCTGTAACAAGTTTTCACCTGTGTTGCCCTTAAGGCGAGCAGCTTCTTTGTAGTAGTTACGGAATTGCTTTTCTAATACACCGTAGATACGACGTACTTTTTGCTTTTCACGTAATTGTAAACCGTAATCAGATAAGCGACCTTTACGAGCGCCGTGCTGACCAGGTGCAGTCTCAAGTTTACACTTAGAGTCGATAGCTCTTACGCCGCTCTTAAGGAACAGGTCAGTACCTTCACGACGACTCAGCTTGAGCTTAGGGCCCAAATATCTTGCCATGTTATTTCTCCTAACCTATTGTTAAACGCGACGTTTCTTCGGTGGACGACAACCATTGTGTGGTATTGGCGTCACGTCAGTAATGTTGGTGATACGGTAACCAGCAGCATTCAAAGCACGTACAGCAGATTCACGACCTGGACCTGGACCTTTGATGAAAACTTCTAGATTTTTTAAACCGTATTCTTGAGCAGCAGTACCTGCACGCTCTGCAGCAACCTGAGCAGCGAATGGTGTAGATTTACGTGAACCACGGAAACCTGAACCACCGGCAGTAGCCCATGATAGTGCATTACCTTGACGGTCGGTAATTGTAACAATAGTGTTGTTGAAAGAAGCATGAACATGAGCCATACCATCAGCAACTTGCTTTTTAACCTTTTTACGACGAATTGGTGTCTTAGCCATAATACTATCCCCTTATCGCTTAATAGGCTTACGAGGACCCTTACGGGTACGCGCGTTAGTCTTTGTTCTTTGACCACGTAGTGGTAAAGAGCGACGGTGACGTAGGCCACGGTAACAACCAAGGTCCATAAGGCGCTTGATATTCAAAGTAACTTCACGACGAAGATCACCTTCTACAGTGTACTTGCCAACTGCTTCACGCAATACGTCAAGTGTTTCGTCTGAAAGTTCACCGATTTTTGTGGTTTCGGCGATACCAGTCGCTACTAAGATAGCCTTAGAGCGAGTCTTACCTATGCCATAAATAGCTGTTAAACCAATAACTGCATGTTTATGATCAGGGACGTTAATGCCAGCGATACGGGCCACTAACACATCTCCTATATTTGAATTCGGTTATCATCTGTTTGAAGAGCCCGTAAGGATACTCAAACGAAGACCAAATCACAACTGAAAACACAGGCCGAGAAACCTCAGCCTGCACGACTTATAAATTAACCTTGCCTTTGCTTATGCTTAGGCTCACTGCAAATTACACGTACAACACCGGCACGTTTAATAACTTTACAGTTACGGCATATTTTCTTAACGGAAGCACGTACTTTCATTGCTCAACTCCGTAAACTGACCTTATCGACCGTAGCCTTTAAGGTTCGCTTTTTTCAGCACAGAATCATATTGATGAGACATCATATGAGTCTGTACTTGTGCCATAAAGTCCATGATCACAACAACGATAATCAAAATTGATGTACCGCCGAAGTAGAATGGCGTTTGCCATGCCATGGTCATGAATTCGGGCACCAGACAGATAAAGGTTATATACAAAGCACCTGCCAATGTCAGGCGTGTCATCACTTTATCAATGTATTTCGATGTCTGCTCGCCTGGACGAATACCTGGGATAAATGCGCCAGATTTTTTCAGGTTATCTGCTGTTTCACGTGGGTTAAAAACCAACGCTGTGTAGAAAAAGCAGAAGAAGATAATAGCCGCAGCTAAAACTATTGCATACAAAGGCTGACCTGGAGTCAACGTTGTAGCAATCGCTTGTAGCACATCAGCGACAGGACCTTCACCCTGGCCGAACCAGCTGGCAATAGTACCAGGGAACAGAATTATACTGCTAGCAAAGATTGGTGGAATAACACCCGCCATGTTTACTTTTAGTGGTAAATGCGTGCTTTGGGCAGCAAATACTTGACGACCTTGTTGGCGCTTTGCGTAGTTAACGACGATACGACGTTGTCCACGTTCAAAGAACACTACAAGATAAGTAACAGCGAATACGATTACCGCAATCAATAACAGTGCTAAAACATGTAAATCACCTTGGCGCGCCATTTCGGCTGTCGAACCAATAGCAGACGGCAGGTTAGCTACAATACCAACAAATATTAGAACTGAGATACCGTTACCGATACCACGTTCAGTTATTTGCTCGCCCAACCACATCAGGAACATAGTACCAGTTACTAAACTCACCACTGCGGTGAAGTAGAAACCGAGACCTGGGTTAACAACTAACCCGTCCATCATACCCGGTAAGCTTGTGGCAATACCGATCGATTGGATAGTAGCAAGCAAGAGCGTGCCGTAGCGTGTGTACTGGCTAATTTTCTTACGACCTTGTTCACCTTCTTTCTTAAGCTCTATAAACGGAGGATACATATGCGTTAATAGTTGCGTAATAATTGAAGCTGTGATGTAAGGCATTATACCCAGTGCTAACACCGAAGCGCGCTCAAGCGCACCACCGCTGAACATGTTGAACATTTCAACAATGGTGCCCTTTTGTTGCTCGAAGAAATCGGCAAGTACAGCGGCGTCAATCCCAGGGATTGGCACAAATGAACCTAGACGGTAAATAATGATAGCGCCCAATACGAATAGTAATCGACGTTTCAATTCCGAAAGCCCACTTTGTGCACTTTGTGTATCTTGACCTGGTTTAGCCATTAGTACTTCCTTAGTCTTCTACCTTGCCTCCGGCGGCTTCGATAGCTTCGCGAGCACCTTTAGAGGCTTTAAGGCCTTTAACGGTAACAGCGCGTGAAACTTCGCCAGATTTAACAACTTTAACGAACAGAACGTTCTTTTTAACTAGACCAGCTGCCTGTAGCGTACCTAGGTCTACCACATCGCCTTCAACTTTAGCGATCTCGTATAGGTTTATTTCTGCAGATACTAAAGATTTGCGAGAAGTGAAACCAAACTTAGGTAGACGACGTTGCATAGGCATTTGACCGCCTTCAAAACCAACGCGTACTTTACCGCCAGAACGTGACTTTTGACCTTTGTGACCACGGCCACCAGTCTTACCTAGACCAGAACCGATACCACGACCAACACGTTTACCAGCAGATTTAGAACCTGCAGCAGGAGAAAGTGTATTCAAATGCATTCGAATTACCCCTCAACCTTAACCATGTATGAAACTTGGTTGATCATACCACGTACACATGCTGTGTCTTCTAACTCAACAGTGTGATTGATACGACGTAAACCAAGACCGCGTAATGTAGCTTTATGTTTCGGTAAACGACCGATAGAGCTCTTTACTTGTGTTACTTTTACAGTTTTATTAGCCATGGTTTACCCCAGAATCTCGTCTACTCGAAGACCACGTTTTGCAGCGATCGACTGAGGAGAATTCATATTCTCAAGAGCTGAGATCGTTGCACGTACAACGTTGATCGGGTTAGTAGAACCGTAACATTTAGAAAGTACGTTCTGCACACCAGTAACTTCTAGTACTGCACGCATAGCACCACCTGCGATGATACCAGTACCTTCAGATGCTGGTTTCATAAACACAAGAGAGCCAGCATGACGTCCTTTAACAGGATGCTGTAATGTGTTGCCATTTAGGTCTACGTTGATCATGTTACGACGTGCTTTTTCCATTGCTTTTTGAATAGCAGCTGGAACTTCACGTGCTTTACCATAACCGAAACCTACTTTACCTGCGCCGTCACCAACTACAGTTAGTGCAGTGAAGCTAAAGATACGACCACCTTTAACTACTTTAGACACACGGTTCACCGCGATTAGCTTTTCAGCTAGATCAGGCTGTTGTTGCTTTGCTTCTACGTTAGCCATTGTCTACTCCTAGAATTGCAAACCGGCTTCACGCGCAGCATCTGCTAGCGCCTTCACACGGCCGTGATATTTAAAGCCACTGCGATCAAAAGCAATCTTTTCGATGCCTTTGTCAGCCGCACGTTCAGCAACCGCTTTACCAACTGCTTGCGCAGCTGCAACGTTGCCTGTGCCTTTAACTGTTTCGCTAATAGCTTTCTCAACAGTAGAAGCAGCAGCCAGTACATTACCCTCAGCGTTTACAACTTGAGCGTAAATGTGACGTGGCGTGCGGTGGATAACAAGACGCGTTGTGCCTTGTTCAATATAATTTCTACGAGTGCGTTTAGCACGACGTAGACGAGCTGTTTTTTTATCCATCGTCTTACCTTACTTCTTCTTAGCCTCTTTACGGCGTACATTCTCATCTGAATAACGAACACCCTTACCTTTATAAGGCTCAGGTTTACGGTATGCACGAATGTTAGCAGCTGTTTGACCAACTAACTGCTTATCTACGCCCTTAACTAGAACTTCTGTTTGGCTTGGAGTTTCAATCGTAATTCCTTCAGGAACTGCGAAATTAACTGGGTGTGAGAAACCAAGAGTTAAATCTAATGTTTTACCCTTAGCTGCAGCACGGTAACCAACGCCTACTAACTGAAGTTTCTTCTCGTAACCTTCATGCGTACCAACAATCATATTGTTGATTAGAGCGCGAGCAGTACCTGCTTGTGCCCATGCATTGGCTACGCCTTCACGAGGTAAAGTTGTAATAACGTTGTCGTTAAGTTGTACTTCAACTGCAGAGTTGATAGTACGCGTTAATTCGCCGTTTTTGCCTTTAACTGTGATGTCCTGGCCTTTTAATGTAACTTCTACACCGGCAGGAACATTAATTGGTGCCTTTGCTATGCGAGACATAGTTCCCCTCCGATTAAGCTACAAAACCAATGATTTCACCACCAACACCAGCACTACGTGCGGCGCGGTCTGTCATTAGGCCTTTAGAAGTTGATACGATAGCGATACCTAGACCACCCATTACCTTTGGTAATTCGTCACGTCTCTTATAGATACGTAAACCAGGGCGGCTAACACGCTGGATATTTTCAATAACAGCTTTGCCTTCGAAGTATTTCAACTCGATAGAAAGCTCAGGTTTAACATCACCGCTGATTGTGAAATCAACGATATAACCTTCATCTTTTAATACTTTAGCTAATGCTACTTTCAGCTTTGAATTAGGCATCGTTACAGATACTTTTTTCGCTGACTGACCGTTACGAATTCGTGTAAACAAATCCGCGATAGGATCTTGCAAGCTCATAGTCTTACTCCCGTGATTCTATTACCAGCTAGCCTTTTTAAGGCCAGGAATTTCACCGCGCATAGCTGCTTCGCGAACTTTAATACGGCTCATGCCGAATTTGCGAAGGTAACCATGTGGGCGGCCCGTAATGTTACAACGATTACGTTGACGTGCAGGGCTAGAATCACGTGGTAAAGCTTGTAGCTTAAGTACCGCGTCCCAACGATCATCGTCAGATGTTTTCACATCACTGATGATAGCTTTTAGTGCTGCGCGCTTTTCAGCGAACTGAGCAACTAATTTCGTGCGCTTTGCTTCGCGCGCTTTCATAGAATTCTTTGCCATAACCCTACCCTTATTTCTTGAATGGGAAGTTAAACGCTTCTAACAACGCACGGCCTTCCTCATCTGTTTTCGCAGATGTAGTGATTGTGATATCCATACCGCGTACGCGGTCTACTTTATCATAATCAATTTCTGGGAAGATGATTTGTTCACGTACGCCCATGCTGTAGTTACCACGTCCATCAAAAGACTTAGCACTTACACCACGGAAGTCACGGATACGTGGGATAGCGATTGAAACCAAACGCTCAAAAAAGTCCCACATACGCTCGCCGCGTAGGGTTACTTTACAACCAATTGGGTAGCCTTCACGTACTTTAAAGCCAGCAACAGATTTGCGTGCTTTAGTAATGAGTGGCTTCTGACCAGCGATTGCTTCTAGATCCGCAACAGCGTTGTCTAGAATTTTCTTGTCAGCTAGGGCTTCGCCCACGCCCATATTCAATGTGATCTTTTCGATCTGAGGGACTTGCATGACAGAGCTGAAACCAAACTTCTCTTGAAGTTCAGCAACTACTTTGTCTTTATATACTTCATGCAGTTTCGCCATCATTCTACTCCAACTATTAGATAGTTTTACCAGTAGATTTAAAGATACGTAATTTCTTACCATCTTCAATCTTGAAACCTACACGATCTGCTTTACTCGTTTCCGAGTTGAAGATCGCAACGTTTGATACGTCAATAGACGCTTCTTTCTCAACAATACCACCTGGCTGGTTCAATTGTGGAACCGGCTTTTGGTGCTTCTTGATTAAGTTAATGCCTTCGACAAATACTCGACCAGACTCGGTAACAACTGAAAGCACTTTGCCGCGCTTACCTTTGTCTTTACCTGCTAGAACGATTACTTCGTCATCACGACGGATTTTTGCTGCCATGATTGACTCCTTACAGTACTTCTGGGGCTAGTGAAACGATTTTCATGAACTTATCATTACGAAGTTCGCGAGTCACAGGGCCGAAAATACGTGTACCAATTGGCTGCAAGTTATCATTTAAGATAACAGCCGCATTGCTGTCAAAACGGATCAAAGAACCATCTGGACGACGAACGCCTTTCTTAGTACGCACAACTACCGCGTTTTTAACATCACCTTTCTTCACTTTACCGCGAGGAATCGCTTCTTTAACAGAAACTTTAATGATGTCACCAATCGCTGCATAACGACGGTGCGAACCGCCTAAGACTTTAATACACTGCACTTTGCGAGCGCCGCTGTTATCAGCAACTTCCAGCTGAGTTTGCATTTGGATCATGTTAATGACCTCCGGTGTAGTTATTACAACTGTCTTAAATTTGTTTAAAATCAAGACATTTAGGTTAAAAACCACTCAAAAAACAATCTAGTTGTCTCCCAAGGGCGGGCAATTGTATCAGCATTGCGGGGGTAGTGGTAGGTTATTTTTTAATTAATTTAGAATAACGAGGATGGTTGTTTTGTCGATGAAACATATTTTGCTATTTTAGCATTGATTATAAAACAATCAGGGCAATTTTATGCCCTGATTGTTTTATCACCGAATAAAATCGGCATTATTTGCCAAACAAACCTTTTAACTTATCTTTAATTTTATCTTTCGCTTTTTCTTTTACTTCATCTTCTGCCGCTTTGCTTACATCTAAGCTGATGCCAACATCATGAAATGGTCCTTTGATTCGCACTGGAATTTTAAAGCCGGTACTGTCATCTTGGGTACCCTGTCCTTCGAGTGAATCGACTATGCCTGTCACTAAGCGGTAGTTAACTGTTGTTGCAGGTAGATTAACATCCCCTTCACCACTAATACGTACTAATGGACTTAACAAACTCAGATCTGTGTTTTTACCTACGCCATTGGTAAAGTTAAAGCTACCCGTTAGCGCAGAGAAGTCGGTTTGCTGGGAATTATCAAAGCCAGTATCTAGTCCTTGTGATATTGCACCAAAGTTACCCTTAATTAGCTCTTTGCCTTTGCGAACCATTTCAGCAATGTTGGCGCCTTTTACTGCACCATCGGCAAATTCAAATGCTAGTTTACCCTGCAGGGCACTCATAAAGTCTTTTTGGCTCTGACCTGATGTTGCTAAGTCCCAATTGAGTGAGCCTTTGCCCATTAGCTTATCGAAGCCAGCGGCATCTGTTAGCAATGGTTGTGCATCTATTTTATCTAACGAGAAGTTGGTGCTGATTTTGTAAGGGGCTTGTTTCGCATTAACCGTTACTGTGCCTTTACCATTACCTTCGTAGGCGGCAAACTTATCTAGGCTGATTTTTGCTACGCCTTTGTTAAGGTTTACAGTGAATTGATTAGCACCAAGTTTGATTTCATTTGCTTTTAAGCCACTTGAACGGATCACCACATTCGCATCTAAGGCATTTAAGCCACTTAAATCCATTTTTGTGTCATCCCATACAATTGGTTTGGCTGGCTCGTCACTTTTAGGTTCTGGTTTATCTGCTGGCGCTACCACCTCAGGTAAGTAAGGATTTAAGTCCAGCATACCTAAATCGATGTCAGCATTAACGGCTAAACGCTTACCTAAATTAAGCTCGCTTTTTCCTTTGATCTCTAATGCATCAAGAGTGGCGACTAATTCAGCTAGGTTGAACTTATCACCTTGCATACGCATTTTGCCGCTAACACTAAATGCATTAAAGGCGCTTTCTTTAGCGTTCAGCTCGACTCCCTGCCATTTAGCAATGTCTTTTACTGAATCACCACTGAGCGCTAATTGACCTTGAATATCTTTACCTTGACCGGCTATTAAGCCTTTAAACTCAACATCAACTAACTTTGAAGTGACATCAGTTGTCACATTAAATGTATCACCTTCTATTGCTTTAGCTGGGTTATCAACTGTTACATCAAGCTCAAAGCGCTCTTGCATATAAGTGATCCCACCTTTTACTTCGAGTGATTTATGCAGTGAAGGCAGTAAAATAGCTAATTCTAAATCGCTAATTTGCTGTTTAGCTCCCGTTTGACCATCTAAATAAGTAAACGACCCACCATATATAGCTACTTCACCTAATTGAATATCAAAGTTTTCAGGTAGTTTGACTGCCTCACCTGCTTGAGTTTGCTGCTCAGGTTTCGTAGCTACTGCATCAAATAACTGCCAGTTAGCTTTACCATTTTTATCTGTTTCAAGCAGAATGTTTGGTTCATTGATCACAAACTTTTCTAGTTTAAGTTCACCACCAAATAGCGAAAACCAAGGAATATGAACTGCAAGTTGCTGCATGCTTGCCATATCTGCACGTGAGCCAGTTTTCATATTGGCAAAATGCACATCTTCAAGTTCAAGCTTCAAAGAAGGAAAAACGGATAATGTTTTATCGCCTTTAATAGTTAAAGTACGCCCTGTGGTTTGCTCAACCTGCTCAGAGACTTTATTAAAAATGGCATCGGTTGGAATTAAAAACGGTGCAGCAATAATTAAAGCAACAAGCAATAATAATATGACACCAATAACTTTAAATAAGGTCTTCATGATGGTCCTTTCAAATGTGCAAATAATGTTCTTATCATAGCGGGAGTTAGCATTAAAATCATTGTGCAACGAATAAAAATGCTATTCCCTGCATTCTACATTGAATATATGAATTGTGACTGAAATATTTTGATACCTTTAGGTTACAAAAAACAACTTGACCAAATGATACCCCAAGGTTACATTGATACCTGTAGGTTACAAAAATATAAATTAACACTTTCACAGGATGGACTTTATGAAACAACAAGATATTAAAACCGAAGAAAAATTTATGAACCAAAACGCATGGTTTTCGATCTTCATGGGTATAACCTTACTAATTATTAGCGTTTACCCCATGCTTAATCACACATCAGCACCGCTGCTGTTTTTAGGAAGTGCTGCTTTTCTTGGTTCATTTTTTATGTTTGTGATCAGAGGTGGCTTTACATGGAAATTAAGTTACCGCCTGACTTATAAAGATGAGTATTTAAATACTATAGACACGATAGCCTATAAACATGTTGTACTCGCTCTGCTGTTTAGCATGGGGGCGATATATTTAGCTTCAGATAACCTTGCTGTTGATGTAACACACAGTACCATGGCCACCTTTTACTTAGCTGTTATGAGTTTGGTATATGGCTTTTCAATTTTTTGGCAAAGCCGTGATTAGGAGGTAATGTGCAAAACCATATAGCTGAATTTCGCAAAGCCGCTGGGCTTTCACAGCAAGAGCTAGCCGATGCTATCGCCGTTTCACGCAAAACAATCAGCACGGTCGAAACATCACGCTTTACACCTTCAGTGATCATTGCATTGAAGATAGCTCGGCAGTTTGAAACTACTGTGGAGCAGTTATTTTCACTTGAAGAAGCAGATTAACCCCTTTAAATGCAATCTTGTGCAGATTTAACTTATCAAGATTGCATCCCCTGTATTCTCCGGTATGATGCACAGCCCTGTTGTTTTAAGACGTTTTGCGCTAAAATTAAACAACTGAAAAATGTATTTAACCGGAGTACCATCAGGCATGAAAAAATTGCTCATTTCACCTTCACAAATGGCATTAGGCGAACAAGAAGGCCATATTTATCAAAATATTCTAAAGCAGGCTTCTGAAATCAGCTTAAACCTGATGGCGGTGAAAATAGAAAATCATCCTGAAGACTTCTTAGGTTGGTGCTATGAACTACTTAATGCTAGCCGTGACCGTATTAATCATGACTTACTCGAAACCAATCAATTACCAATTTTAAAAAAGCTTAATGACTTATTAGTTTCAGCAATTAGCTTCTTACAATTGAAAACATTACGCGTAGCACCTTGGCCTGTAGTTAGTGTATTTATAGAGCAACATAAAGATGTGTTAGCCCTTGATGAACAGTTACGCCTTGCCAACTATATAGCTGGTATTCGCGAGCAATCACTGAAAGAGATGATCCCTGAAGATTTATTAGCATTTAGTGGCAAACATACTTCTGCACTGGATCCAAGTAGTTATAATTTTGATGTTGAATGGTTTAGCTCTACTAAAAGCGCCAAAGCTTTTCATCAAATGCTTGCCGACCTGCCTGCATTATTTGATGAAGCATTAGCACATATACCTTTAGAAGGTGAAGTAACTGAAGCTGATTACCAAGAATTTGTGGTCAAATATTTAAAAGCCTTTACTGATAGCAATGAAAAGCCAACTCTTGCACCGGCAACTCGTCTATTAGCAATGCGCCGCCCAGATGTTTTTACACCAATTAATAACACCCGTTTAGATGCACTTTGCTCAGCATTGGCTATTACTAAATTAAATAATCGTGACTTTGCGCGTTATTGGCAGGATATTGTCCAAGCAGTTCATGGTATGTCTTGGTTTAAAATGGCAAGTGGTGACAGCGAGCTGGATCAACAACTTGTTGCAATCAAAGCGTTAATTCCGTGCTTTTTCTATCACGCAGACAAAAACACGCCTGAAAACTCTAACTACATCAAGTTATTGAGTAAACCAAAGCGTACAACAACCACTGGCACTAGAAAAGTGCGTCGTGGTAAAGAGTCTGCTGAAATACTTGTTGATCGCGCACTTGCTGCTGACGATATGCCTGAGCATATTCGCGCAAAGCGTGATTCAATTATCAGCGAAGTACAAAAAGGCCGTGGCGTGAACGAAACAATCAGCCTAATGCGTACTATTTTTGGTTAAACCACAGTAAAAAATACAAAAACCCGCTGCAACTGAGTTGTGCATGCGGGTTTTTTTACGCACCAATAAAGTGCGCAGGCTTCGTAAAAAACAATCTCCTCCTTTCACTATAAATATTTATACCTTTGTTTATAAAGTAATTTAAATATAAATTATTGCTTTTCATTTAACTTGGCACAAGCAGTGCAATTATCCTGGTAGACAACTAAAAATAGGATCCGCAATTATAGACTGCAATCTAATTAATAATTGCGAGCCAAAAAATCAGCATAACAACAGGATACCAAACATGTTAAAACTAAAATCAGCAATTGCGATCAGCACACTTGTACTCATGGGTGCAACATCTACAGCAGCATATGCAGAAGTAACAGCCAATGCCGCAGCAACTTCAAACTACTTATGGCGTGGTCAAGAACAAACCGGTGGTGATGCTGCAATTTCAGGTGGTATTGATTATGCCAACGAATCAGGTTTTTATGCTGGTACTTGGGCTTCAAATGCAAGCTGGGCCGATGAAATGACCTACGAGCTTGATCTCTATGCTGGTTTTGGTGGCGATATTAATGAAAATATGAGCTACGACGTTGGCTACATCTATTACGCTTACCCTGATGCAGCTTCTGGCGCAGACGCTGATTTTTCTGAAATTTACGGTAGCATCAGTATGGGTGGCTTTAGCTTTGGCGCATCAGTTCTTGCAACTTCAGCCGCAAGCGGTGATGGCACAGACTTTGGTGATTCGTTATACCTGACTGCAGATTACGGTTTCGCAGTTGGTACTAATGGCACTGAAATGGCTTTACACTTAGGTCACTACTCTGGTGATTTTATTGGTGATGACGATATCATCGACTACGGCGTATCTATCTCTAAAGATGGCTTCACTTTTGGTCTATCTGATACCGATATGGATGACAGTGATATTAAGGCTTACGTTGCTTTTTCAATGGACTTTAGCCTATAAAAAAGAATGTGTTACTTGCTGCAACACTAAGGGCCGTAAGGCCCTTTCTCGATCTTGGTAAGCGGTAAAAGCGACTAAGTTCAGATTTTATGTCAAGACTTACCCTAAACTCAGACTGCTTATAGCTTAAAACTTACAACTCCTATGGCACACTGTGCCCTGTTGAACCCTGCCAAATACGATACCATTGTTCACGACTGAGTTTTAACTGCTTAGCGGCAACAGCCGATTTAACACGCTCAATGTTGCCAGTACCCAGTACCACTGATGGGGAACTTGGGTGCATTAATAACCACGCGTAAACCACTTGATCAATAGAACTTGCACCAATTTCGCTGCCGACTTGCTCAAGTACTTGACGCAGGCGAATCGCTTTTTCATCATTTTCTGCAAAAATGCGACCGCCAGCCAAAGGTGACCAACACATAGGTTTAATATCAAGTAACTGACATTGGTCTAAACTACCATCATCAAGTGCTTGCATTTCATACGGTGAAAATTCAATTTGATTGGTCACCAATTCAAAATCAAGACGCGACTGCAATAAACTTAGTTGTGATGGCGTAAAGTTTGATACACCAAAATCGAGTACATCACCATTTTGCTTAAGAGTAGTGAATGCCTCAGCTACTTCGTCTGCATTCATCAAATAATCAGGGCGATGAATAAGTAATGCATCTAATCTATCGGTATTAAAATGCTTTAACGATTGCTGTGCTGAGCTAATAATATGTGCGGCACTCGAATCGTAATGATTAGCTTGGCCTGCTAATCCTAAGCTTGCAAAAGCAGGTTTAATACCACACTTGGTAATAATTCTAATCTCATCTCGAATACTTGGCTTTAAAGCCAAGGTTTTACCAAACTCTGCTTCACAGCCATATCCACCGTAAATGTCAGCGTGATCGGTGTGCCTTACGCCAGCTTCAATTGCTTGCTCGAGAAAAGCTAAACACTGTTGTGGAGTAATTTGCCAATCTAATAATCGCCAAAACCCTAGTACTAGTTCGTCAATTTTACGCTCTGCGTTGTTCATTATTATCTCTCAACTATTTGGTGCACGACGCTAAAAAATGCCAGCCTCTATACGAATGGACTATATTCTACTAACTTAATATACTTTTAATAGAGAGAAGAAGATAATATATCCAGCATAGAAAAAGCACCCATTAAAAAGTGAGTGCGATGCTAACTATATGATTGAGTTAAATAAGGTTAAGGTACTTAACTAGTACAACTTTAACATGATCTTTGATTATTAAAAATTACTGCACTTTATACGGTACCTGTGCACAACTCACCTCAACTGTTTTTGGGTACCAAATAGGCCCAACTTCGTTAACAACCAGTTCTGCTAAGCCATTAGTAAATGATTTATAAGTGTGCACACTTTGCCATTGCGGATCAGGGCAAATCTCAGATAAATCAACCGCATTCGAGCCCTCATAAAGAGCGGCGGCAAAGTTGTGATGCCATTGCTCACTTTTATGGTTTTCAGCTAAGTCATCATATTCACCGTTATCAAAATGAATATTAGTACACCCCGCTAACACGACAATAAATACAATAGTGAACAACCCTGTTAACTTTTTCATATTCCAACTCCTTCGCTACCTTGCTCCTGACACCAGACTTTAATTGTGTGTGGTGCATAAACACCTAACGTGACTAACCCTAGCGCACCATCGATAAATGTTTGTTGTGATTGCATTTGCACCACAGTTTGATCGCCACATACCTTTTTTACATCAACACGCTGCTCACCAACCAGTCCCCACATAAAAAATGGACGGCTATCTTGATAAGTTGGTTTTGAGCTAAGTTTAGCCATTTTTTGTGGTTGGATTGTTACAGCTGAACACCCTCCAAGCACAATAAATAACAAACTTATTAAAAAAATTCGCATAACTTAATCCTGATTAATTTAGTGGTGCAGAGTGTAAAATGAATGCCTACTAAAAAAAGTAAGAAACTGTATTGAAAATGTAGAAACAAACTGTATTCATTAGCTTGGCAAGCTTTTTTAGGAACTTTTTCTTATTTAGAGCACCTAAAATGCAGTAACATTCTTTTTAGTCAAATTGCTTTAAGGTCATTGATGCAGATAAAATCATTTTCTTTTATTGCTATTGTAGCAATTGCAATTGCTTTGCTAAGCATCACAGCATTGGCCACTGCACTATTGTCAGACGAATATAAAGGCTTTACTGAAACAGCTCATACACTCACGCAAGATGTAACAACATCAAGGACCGATTATTTTTGCAGGGGAACTCAATGCATGTAGTGATGCAAGGCAAAAGGTAGCTATTACCGCACTTTATAAGCTTGGTTTCTCAAAAACGCTTTATATTGATGATAAACGGACAAATGCTTTTGGTCTTGCGCTTTAACAAATATAGCCCCGCGGTGTGACCGTTAATACAACCCGTGTGCCACAACAACAAAGCTCAGATCACAATCCTATAATGGTAAATTTACACCTAAATGAGGCTATAGATGAAACACTTACCCCATAATATATACGTTTTTATAGCGTGCCTTTTACTGTGCGTTAGTCGGCTAAGTGTTGCAGCAAGCGCAGATCAGGAAGTCAGTCACTTAATTAGTTTTATTAAGCAAAGTAAAGCAACGTTTATTCGAAATGGCGATGAACATAACAGTGAAGAAGCGGCTGAGCATTTAGCCATGAAATACCGAAAAGCCAAACGCTATGCAAAAACCGCTGATGATTTTATTGACAACCTTGCCAGCAAAAGTTCATGGAGTGGTAAAGCCTATACGGTTATTTTACCTGATAGTAGCACATTAACCGCTAGCAAATGGTTAACTGATGAATTAGCCCGTTTTAGAGCAATAGAAAAGCCGCAATAAATGCGGCTTTTCACCTTGTGAAAGTGGATATAAACCAAGTCTCAGCTAACGAACTCTAAAACTTAGCCAAGTTATCAACACTATCTTTATCAATTAACTTAACAAAAGGATCAACCCCTGCGAAAAGCGGCTTTTCTTTCACTTTTAGTTCAATGGTGTTAGTGCCGGTTACTAACCGGTGCTTTTGTGAATAAATCACAAAATCTTCAGCTAGTAGGTTTTCAGGATCATCGTTAAATAATGCAATATCAATCATTTCATCAAGTGGTTGCTCTGCTTCTTCACCTTGACCATCGGCACGCTTTTTAGCGGCCTCGACAGTTAGAGTGACCGTGTACAAGCCATCACTATCAGCCTCATCAGATACTTTCGCTTCTTTCATTGTCAGCTCATATAAAGTGATATACATAAACTGATCATCAATGAACGCTTGCTCTGCGGGAGTCGCGTCACGTTTCAAATAACTAAGTAAATCTAACGTGGTCGGGTAAGGATTACTTTGATATTTAAAGTCACTAACAAACTCTTTTAAAATGCTGTTTAAACGCTCCTCACCAAACAAATCATGCATGGCCATCATCACCACTGAACCTTTTTGGTAATAAATATGCGCTTGGCTTTCTACTTTATACAACGGCATTTCTTGATACGCTTCAACCGAGCGACCTTGCAAATACTTATCAAGTTCATACTTTAAGAATTTACGTAGCTTTTGCTCACCGTATTTTTTCTTAAGTACCATAATTGCGCTGTATTGCGATAAACTTTCTGACAATACTGCAGCACCTTGCACATTAGCTCCGGTAACCTGATGCCCCCACCACTGGTGAGCCACCTCATGAGCAGTAACATAGTAAGGCACATCAATCTTAGTACTGTCTCGGTTATCTGTAATAAAGCCTATTTGCTCTGAATAAGGTACAGTATTAGCAAAGCTTTGTGCAAATGACTCATAACCAGGGAACTCAATAATACGCATTTGCTTATGTTGATAAGGACCAAACTCCGCAGAAAAATAATCAATTGAATCAGTAACCGACTCAATCATACGATCCACGTTCCACGTATGGTCTTGATGGTAATAGACTTCAACATTTACTCCATTATGCGTTATTTTTTTAGACTCTAAACGAGCGGATAAAATGGCATAAAAGTTTATTATTGGTGAATCCATTTCATAACGGAACGTGCGTCGTCCGTCAGTCACTGTTTCACTTTTTAAATAACCTGGTGCAATTGCAAATTGCGACTCATCAGTAGTAATGGTTGCAGCAAAGTTGATAAAACCACCATTCGCGCCAAACATGCTTTGTTTGTAATACTGAGTGTCTTCAAGTTTATTAGCACGCTGTAGCTCAGGTAAGCCACGTTTACGACGCTCATGTTTATCCGTTAATTGATAACTGTCGTTATAACCAAAGCGCGGGAATAAGCGCCAATTATCAATAAAGGTGCCATTAGCAACAAGCTTAGTATCGGTGTTGCTATCGGCAAAACCTTGGTGGCTGCGCTCGACTGAAATCTCACCTTTGCGCACTTCACCAGGCATTAATGGCTGAGTAAATTCAAACCACGCTGAGTTATAGTCAGGCAATTGTTCAGTGATGTCCCCTCCGGCAATTTTAACACTCCACTGAGGGCTGTTATCCGGTTTACTCACCAAAAATCGCTTAATTGCTTGCTCACTAGTATTGGTAATAAGCACATTGGCAGTGGCGAGTATTTTGCGCTGCTGTGGATATATCGCAACATTAAGATCAACGTCAGTGATTATCGGCAGTGGGTCATCTTTATACTGCACAAACTGTTGCTCGTATTCAACTTGCAAGTTTTCAAGTTGATCTTTAGTATAAAAATCATTCAGCACTCTTGTATTATAATAAATTTGTGCGCCCGCAGCGATAAATACCACTAACCCAAGTACTGCCGCCGCTTGCCCTTTTCGACCTAAGTTATATTTTAACTGCGCAAAACGATTGCGTAAGCTTTGTGACGGGCCACGGTGCCACAATGCAAGCCCAATAACGGCTAGCACCACACTTAACCCTCCCCAATAAAGTGTGTACCATGCCACTCCAGTTAAGTAATGACCATAACCGTTAATATCTGAATAAGCAGCAGGACTTAATTGGGCAAAATGAAACATATTATGACTAAACCCATAATTACTTAGCACTATTGACACTAAATAATACAGTCCAAATAATCCCATGCCGATGTATTTATTAGCACTGATTATCTGCAGAAAAAAGGCCAGAATAGCGAGCATTACAAAAGGTAAAAAAGCAAAATAACCTAACCTAAATAGGTATTGTCCAAGCTCTAAATTAAACTGTCCTTTAATTAGCTGTACAGTAATTGTCAGTACCATACTAAAAATATAAAGCAGACCAATAACACTCACTAAAGCCAATAGCTTAGACACCCAAAACACACTATTATGCACCGGAAAGCTATCGACAATATCACCCATGCCGCTATTACGTTCACGCCATACTAGCTCAGCGCTGTAGTACACAATAACAACAGTAATTAATAGTCCTATTGCATTTTGAATGATACCAACCATGTTTTGAGTAACAGGCCAATTAACTGTGCCATACCAACCAACTGGAGCTAGTAATGGCACCATAAGTACAGCTAAAGTAATAATACCTAAAATCAAAAATGGCGCACTGATAACAACTTGTTTAAACTCAAAAGCACAGCGCAATAATAGCTGTTGTTTGAAAGAACTTGCGCTCGCTTTGTGATTTACCGAAGAAGCAATGAGAGCCGCCTCTTTTTGTTTAGTTAAATTAGAGGCAGCGAGTTTCTTCTTTTCGCGCTTGATAACAATGCGAGATGACAGCTTGCCTGAGGCAAAAAATATAACAGCTGCCAATATAACCCATAATATACGATTAAATAGTAAAACCCCTGTTAGCTCTAACGTTTGAGTATTTTTATCACTCGCAGTCCAATAACGAGTAATATCAAGTAATGAGCCACTTGCAAAAGGATCGGCATAACCCACTATCCATCGAAACGCTAAATCATCAAAGTAAACAGATACGGTAGAGTAGGCGATTAAAAATGCAACCGCGGTAAGATATACTGCCATCATTGAGCGAAAATACGTTGCCACACCATTAAATATAGCCGCTAAAACAAACAAGCTAGGCACTGCCATATAAAAATAGGCCGTTAAGTAATAGCCTAACTTGTTATCTCCTACCAACTCAGGATCAAGCCAACCAACTAGCAAACCAAAACCAGATCCTAAATATATTCCCAGCGGTACAAACGCAAAAATAAGCGCAACAACACAGTACGAACCTAAAAAGCGCCCTAATTGATACATTAATGGCTTGAATGGCTTGCTAAAAACCAGCTCTGACATATTCGTTTCATCATTACGAATCGCAGAACCAGCAACAAAATTTACCACTAAAAAAATAGCAAACTGAAGCAAAATACTAACTAGCATCAAGATACTAAATGGTGAATTCACATTAACGTTGCTGCCACCAAGTAAGACGTTGTCACTGCTACTTGCAAAAAAAGCCACTAAAAAAAAGATTAAAGCGGTTACATAAAATGAAGGCTGACGTATAAAATAACGCAGCTCAAAGGTAAGCATATTTAAAAACATGATATCCTCCCCTACGCTGCACTGATATTACGATGCTGATGCAAAGTAGAAAAATACACATCTTCTAAGTTAGCATGACTAGCAGTAAACCCTTCAGGAGCTTGCTCACCATACACATTTAAAATTGTCTGCCCAGCGAATAAACGCTTTGAAATCACTGGTAGATGCTGTTCAAGCTCTTGCGCTTCAGTTTGGTTGGTTGTTTTTTGCCAAATTTTACCTTGGAGTTTATCAGTAAGTGCTATTGGGTTACCTTCAAGTAAAATTTTGCCACTGGCTAATACCGCCATATTAGGGCAAAGCTCCGCGACATCTTCAACAATGTGAGTTGATAAAATGACCACTTTTTTCTCGCCAAGGCTTACTAATAAATTATGAAAACGATTACGCTCTTCAGGATCAAGACCTGCTGTTGGCTCATCAACAATCAGTAAATCAGGGTCACCAAGTAATGCTTGTGCGATACCAAAACGCTGGCGCATACCACCAGAAAAACCACTCACGGCTTTATTACGATGCTGATACAAATTTGTATGTGCCAACAAGCCTTCAACCGACTCTTTACGCAGTGCTTTATTATCGAGCCCTTTTAAAACAGCCATATGATCAAGTAAGTCATAAGCTGAAACTCGCGGATAAACACCAAAATCTTGTGGTAGGTAGCCTAAACGCTGACGAAGCGCTTGTGGGTCTTTAAATGCATCAATACCGTCAAAGATCACAGAACCTGCATCGGCTGACTGCAAAGTGGCAACAGTACGCATTAACGATGATTTACCGGCGCCATTTGGTCCAAGTAATCCAAACAGACCTTTTCCTATTGATAAATCAACCCCTTGTAGTGCGTGCACCCCGTTATCGTAAGTTTTTGATAACCCAGTTATTGATAGCATTTTTACTTCCTAGTATTTGATTATAATAATTATTTATACGAAGTAAGTTACATTACCAGTAAGTTAGTAACAATAGCAGGAGGTTGTAATTTTGTAACAGAATGAAAACAGAAAAGCCGCAATAAGTGCGGCTTGGTTTCACTCTTAGGAGAGGTGAACTTAAATTCTGAAGTAACACTAACTCAAAGCTGTATTTAATACTGCAGTAGTTATTTTCATCATCAGTTTGCACTAGCGATAACTTTATATAACTAAGTTATCGACAAAATCTGCCTGCACTAATGATTTTTGAATGTCTAAATAATGACTGCCGGTATGCTCGGCTGAGTATTCAAAGCATGTGCTTGTAATAATGTTGCTTTGTTTTTAGCTACCCATGCATTCTTAATTTCGAACTATACTGTATGAAAATATAGCTGAACAATCTGTGAACACAATGTGCAATTAACAATCATTATTTTAGGAAATAACATAACTGTAAAGTAGATATTACTTGCACCTAATCTCGCTACTGGGTATAAAAATAGTTATCAACATTTAATAAGAAGCGAAAAGCCATGCAGCAACATGACCACCAACCACTTACAGACTTTATTGAATATCCACATGAACAGATGCTTGAACGCGCTAATGAGTTTTTAACGACAAGCCAGCGTCGTCATACAATTCGTAGTTTTAGCGACCGACCGGTGCCAAAAGATATTATTCAAACCTGCATTAAAGCCGCAGCTACAGCACCAAGTGGTGCAAACCACCAACCGTGGCATTTTGTAGCAATTAATAGTAGTGATGTGAAAAAGCAAATTCGTGAAGCAGCCGAGAAATTAGAACGCTCATTTTATGAAGGCCGCGCTGGTGAAGAGTGGTTAGATGCTCTAAAGCCATTAGGCACTGATGCCAGCAAACCTTATTTAGAGCATGCACCTTGGCTAATTGCCGTATTCAGCCAAAAGAAAGGCGGCTTAAATACTGATGATAAAAACACCAACTACTATGTGCATGAGTCAGTCGGTATTGCCACCGGCTTTTTAATTCAAGCATTACATCGCGCAGGGCTTGCAACACTAACTCACACACCTAAACCAATGAGCTTTTTAACCGACATTTGTGGCCGCGACAAAGACAACGAACGCCCCTATATGCTGCTCATTGCCGGTTACCCAAGTGATGATGCTACTGTTCCTAATCATGCCTTGGTGAAAAAATCACTCGATGAAGTTGCGACCTTCATTTAGGTTTAAAATCCACCGCTAATGTGTCGCCGGCGTTAAGCCCGGCGATAATATGCTGTTTAGCATTAATCACCTCCCCTAAACGAACAAAGCGGCGCTCAATCTTTTGCTCGTTAATAACATATACCATGGCTAATTGACCGTACTCATGCACCCAACTTGGCTCAATTAAAATTCCTTGCTCGGTATCCAGTGGCAAGTGAAGCTGTGCATATAAACCAGGCATCAAGTTTGATTGTGTTGGCAACTCTAAACGAATTAACATACTACGTGCAGCACTATCGGCAATCGGAACAATTTCACTCACCACCGCAACAGCGGTTATATTAAGTGAAGGCAAACTGACCGTTAAGCTTTGACCCAGTGTGAGGCTAATTGCCTGACGTTCTCGCACATTAAATTCAAGCTGTAATTGTTGTGGATTATAAAGTGCCAATAAAGGTGAACCAGGCACTGCGGTATCACCTGGTTCAACTAACCGCTCTACAACAACTCCAGAAATGGGCGCTTTTATACGGGTAAATTCAAGTGCGACTTGTGCTTGGGTTTGCTGTTGCTTGGCAACAGCTAAGCTTGCGGTTAAGTTATCAAATTTCGCTTTAGCCTCATCATTATCACTAACCGATACCAACCCTTGTGAATATAAGTCAGTTACGCGCTTAAGCTGTTTATCAGCTTGTGTAAGTGACGCTTGAATGGCTTTTATTTGCGCATCACTTTGTGCCAATTGCGCTTTAAAATCGTCTTGCTGCAAAGTAATGAGAACATCGCCTTGCACAACACTATCACCAGCACGTACATTTAAACGTTCCACTTGTGCCATCACTCGTGACGAAATTTGCGTGTTTTGTTTTGCAATCACAGTACCGGGAACATCTTCACTGCGCTTGATCGCCGTCAGCTCAACGGTAGCGACTTTTCCCTCATATGTCGTTGCTAATACGGGTTTATTTCCTGCGGCTTGTTTATTTGAAAAGCTGCCTGCCATATAAAGCACAGCAACAATAATCACTAACAACGCAATGATTGAGCCGAACAGTTTTGATTTACCTTGCATGAGCTTCATCCTCGGTTGTTTGTGTGTTCGCAAACACTAAATAATAAACTAGCGGCACCACAAACAACGAAAACAATGTTGATGCCACAATGCCAAAAATAATAGCGATAGCAAGACCACTAAATACGGGGTCTAACGTAATCACTAAGTTGCCTAATAAAGTTGTGCCAGCAGTCAGTAATACTGGCCGCATCCGCGTTGTGCCTGCGGCAATCAATGCCGCTTTTATTGCCATCCCTTGCCCGCGAGCTTGATTAATAAACTCAACTAAAATAAGCGAGTTACGCACCACAATACCAGCAAGTGCTATCATGCCGATCATCGCTGTTGCGGTGAATAGCACAGGCTCTGGAGCACCGGCTATGGAGCGCTCACCAAACTGATTTAATAACCAAAAACCCGGCATAATACCAATCACAGTAAGTGGAATAGCCGACATAATAATCAGTGATAAACTGGCAGATTGCGTTTGTATTCGTAAAATAATAAAAATGGCGGTTAACGCAAAAGCAAACGCAATTCCCATATCTCTAAACACATCAATTGTGATCCGCCATTCACCTTCACCACTAAACGTTACATGCGTGCCTTGTGGTAATTGCCAAGCCTGAGTTCCACCGTTATTAAAAAAGCTGCGGGCTAACCAATTTGTTTGCTCAAAATCATCGCTACTTACATTTAAATCAGCGTTTACGTCCGCAATGATTTCTGCAGGAGTACGGCCATTAAGCTCTGCCATCACGTATACAACCTCGCGTTGGTCTTTACGCATAATCGGTTTTGCGACATTTAGGTTATGAAATTCACCCAGCTCAGATAAAGCCACCAACGGTCGTGGCGCACTAGTTAAACCAAACTCATTAGTTGATTTTGCCAGCTCTCTATCACCTCTGATTTGTATAGCAAGCAGTTGCGCTAATTGGTTTCGCTGCTGATATGGTAATTGCATTTTGATCTCAACGGGCTGCGTTTCACCACTGACATACATTACACCCACATTTTTACCCGCAGATGCAATCGTTAATGTATTGGCAATATCTTGTGTTGATACCGCCGACAAAGCCGCCTTGGCTTTATCGGTAATAAAGCGCTGCATCGGTGCCGTGGCTGCAATACTTGTATCAACTTCAACCACATGGGGCTCTTGCTTCAGTCGTTGTGCAACTTGTTGAGCCGCTTGATGGTGGGTTTGCGTATCAACAAACGGATCACGATACACTTCAGCCACTAAGGTGCTAAATACTGGCGGCCCGGGTGGAACTTCAACCACTTTTATCACAATGCCATTAACGGCCAATGGCTCAAGCTGTTTACGTAAACGCATCACGACACCATGAGACTGTTGCTCGCGCTGCGCTTTGTCTAATAGTAATACTCTAAGCTCAGCTAAATTAGCGGCCTCACGGCGATAATAACCGCGCACCATACCATTAAAATCCATGCTTGATGGTTGCCCAACATACGCAGCTATTTCACTTACTTCACTAAGCTGCCATGTTATAGCTTGTACTTTACGAACGGTCAGTGTTGTTTGCTCCAGATTCGTCCCCTCGGGCATATCTATCAGTACTTGTAGTTCATTTTTATTATCAAACGGCAATAACTTCAGCGGCACCATTCGCATCACGGGCAGCAATGCACTGATAATAAATAATCCTAAGGTTGCCCATAAAATCAGTTTTGCGCGCCCTTTACTGGCCAGTAAAGGCGTTAATAAGCGTTCATAAATAGCTACTTTAGGGGAAGTTAAATCATTGTGCTCAACAACCGGTTCTTTTAATAACTTCATGGCAAGCCAAGGAGTTACAAAGAATGCCACAATGGTTGAGACCATCACGCTTACAGGCACATTAAATGCCATTGGTGCCATATATGGGCCCATCATGCCAGTGATATAAGCCAAAGGAATAAAAGCCACCATGATGGTCAGTGTCGACATTAATAATGCACCACGTATTTCGCTCATTGCAGCGACAATCTGTTGTTTTTTATTGCCTTTGTTTTGTAAAAAACGGCTAATATTATCAATGCCCGTTATCGGATCATCCACCAGCAAGCCCAGTGATAATATCAATGCAAATAACGTTACTCGGTTGATGGTGTAACCAAACGCAAAATCGAGGCTTAAGGTTATGCCATAACAAATTGGCACAGCTAAACCAACAACGATAGCGGGTCGCCAGCCTAAGAACACGCCAACAAAAATCACTACGGTAAATACCGCAAACACTAAGCTTGAGGTTAAGTTATTCACTTTTTCGTTAGCGGTTTGCCCGTAATCTCTAAGTATTGTGTAATCTATTTGCGAAGGTAAAAAATTAGTTTTTAAATCAGCCATCATTGCGTGTACATCATTTGCGACCGCGACTGCATTTGTGCCCGCTTTTTTAGCAACACTTAAGGTGACTAAAGGATGCTCTTGTGTGGTATCAGATTGCGCTAGCCACTGATAATTTTCAGGCTCACTTGGTCCATCGAGTACTTTTGCAATATCTTTTAAATAAACACTTTTGCCGTTAATAACATTTACAACAAGCTGCTCAATCGCGGCTTTTGTTCGTAACACATCACCAGCTTGTAGCATGATTTGTTGCTCTGCATTAACAACACTGCCAACCTGAGATAATTGATTAGATACACTCAGTGCATAATAAATATCGCTGAGCGTAGTTTGATGAGCTGCTAGGGCCGTCGCATCTAAATTGACCGTTAAAGTGCGTTGGCGCCCAGCAATCACTTTAACTTCACTGGTGTTTTCTATGCGCTGTAAACTATTCGCAATTTCGTTAGCAAAACGGGTTAACTCATAGTCGTTATATAATTTAGGATCTTTACTAAATAAGCCTAGCATCACAATCGGCACGTCATTTACTTCGACCGGGCGCACCTGCCATGAGCTAATAACTGACGCCATGGTATGTTGATAACTATATAGTTTGGCGTAAGTATCGAGGATTGCTTGTTCACGATCATGACCCACAGTAAAGCGCAATGTCACCACAGTGCCATTACTTTGTGTGGTTGAATAAATATGCTCAACACCGCGTAATTGCGCCAATAACTTCTCGAGTGGTTGCGTGACCAGCCTTGCCACTTCGGGAGCTTCAATGTTAGGAGCTGAGACATAAATATCCAGCATCGGCACCACTATTTGCGGTTCTTCTTCACGGGGAGTTTGCTGTAAAGCCATAATGCCAAGCAACACAGCCATTACAAAAATAATGATAGGAATACGCCCGTTAAGACTATTTTTTACTGCACTGTCGAGCTTATCCATTTGGTTATTCCTTACAAAATAAACCATAGAGCGTGGCTAACATAGCCTGTGCGTTGTCGTTAATCACCCGATAATAGATGGTCTGGCTTTCGCGACGAGTACTAACAATATTTGCTTTTCGTAGTGCAGCCAAATGCTGCGATAAAGCAGACTGTGCCAGTGGTACAGCCGCATTTAATTCAGAAACACTCATTTCACGCCCCTGCAAAGAGCACAAAATCATTAAACGGTTTTTATTTGCTAAAATTTTTAATAGCTGCTCAGCATGCTCTACGTTATTAGCCATAGCTGCAAAGTCGATAGTCATAGTTCCACTCTTATATTCAAAGTACAGCAGATTATAGTTAGCTATATTAGAAAAGTCTAATATTATAATTTACTAATGTAGCTTTATCTAATATATTAAATAGTAACAGTCACTATTACTAAGGTTAACCGTGAAACTAAACGATGCTCTTCGCTTGATAGCAGGTGTAATGATTTGCATATCATTGTTACTACAGCAATTTCATGATCCATTGTGGATTTGGTTTACAGTGTTTATTGCTCTAAACTTAATTCAATCAGCATTTAGTAAATGGTGCCCGATGATCACTCTTTTAAAAAAACTAGGTTTCGAGGAATAACATGCTTACTTCAATCCCAGATCTAATGAAAATAATTACGCCAAATCAACGCCGCATTGAGGCTACACAGGCCAAGCAAGAAATTGCTGACAACAAAGGGCTATTAATTGACGTACGTGAACCCGCCGAACATGCGGCAAAAGCAGCTATCGGCGCAATTAATATTCCCCGAGGTTTACTAGAAATGAAGTTAATGGAAATCGAAAAAGACCCAGCTCGGCCAATTTACTTACACTGCGCCAGTGGCGCACGCGCAACATTAAGCGCTGAAGCACTTACCCGCGTTGGTTATGAAAACGTCACCGTTATTACCTGTAATGCAGAACAGGTTTGCCAAGTATTTTAATGCAATTGGCATAACAGCTTCACATAAAAGTCATACTGGTCGGATAAGCTCTTACTTTTAAATTTAGCGGTACAGAGCAATGACGTTTACGCGAAGAAATTTTTTAAAAGCCTCGGCGGCAGGATTTGGTGTCGCCGTTTTATCATTAGGATTAACAGCTTGTCGGTTTGACGATGAAGATGACGACATTCTTGACGTGAGCTTTGTTCATGGTGTTGCCAGTGGTGATCCATTAGCTGACAGCCTAATTCTGTGGACTCGTGTAACCCCTCTAGATCCAACAACCACCAGCATTAAAGTACAATGGCAAGCAGCAACCGACCCTAACTTTGCTAATATCAGCCACAATGGTGAAACACATATAAGTGCAGCTACAGACTTCACCCTAAAAGTCGACTTACAAGGCTTAAACGCCAACACCACTTACTATTATCGCTTTAAATCGAATGGCAAAACCTCACCTATTGGTGCAGGTAAAACACTACCAACAGGCAGCATTGATAAAGTGAAATTTGCTGTTATATCGTGTGCCAACTACCCCGCAGGCTTTTTCCATGTGTATGGTGAAATAGCCAAGCAAACAGACATAGACGCTGTATTGCATTTAGGTGATTACATCTATGAATACGGCAATGATGGCTACGCTACTGAAGATGCTGGTATTTTAGGCCGTTTACTGCCAGAAGATAACAGTGACGAAATAATTAGCTTAGCTGATTACCGTAACCGCTATGCCCACTATCGTACTGATTCAAACTTACAAGCTGCGCATAGTAACTGTGCATTTATTACTGTGTGGGATGACCACGAAATTACCAATGACACATGGCGAAATGGCGCAGAAAACCATAATGAAGGCGAAGGTGAATTTAGCGAACGTAAGCTACATGCCCTACAGGCCTATTTTGAATGGATGCCAATTCGTAATGTAGCTGATAAAGAAAGAATTTACCGTCGCTTTGAGTTTGGTAATTTAGTCTCTTTATACATGCTAGACACGCGTGTACTCGCCCGTGATGAACAGCTAAACTATGCTGATTTTGACCTAACCAGTGCACAAGGACAAAGTGATTTTGCAAACGCACTAAGCTCACCATCGCGCGCATTACTTGGCAATGAGCAGCTAACATGGCTCACTGATGGCATGACAACATCAAACTCAAAATGGCAGGTACTTGGCCAACAAGTACTGATGACCAAAATGCATTTGCCGTTTGAAGTACTGCAACTACTAGTGAGCTTACAAATAAGTCAAGCAAATGGCGGCGACACAAATGCATTATTAGCACAAGCATCGGCATTATTTGCTGAACTTGCACAAATCAAAGGCCGCGTGCTTGCAGGCGATCCAAGTGTTACTGATGCCGAACGCGCTCGAGTTGATACTACTGCACCATACAATTTAGATGCATGGGATGGTTACGCCTACGAACGTGAAGTGCTGCTTGGTACTGCCATTGCCGCACAAAAGAACTTAGTGGTTTTAGCGGGTGATACTCATAACGGTTGGGCTGGGCAATTAGTTACTGATGCTGCAAACCCAATTGCAGCGTCACAAAATGCCGGTGTAGAATTTGCTACCTCTTCTGTGTCTTCGCCTGGTCTTGAAGAATATCTAGCACTGAATACGCAAGGGCCAGAAGCAACCGCACAAATGGAGCAAGTAATCCCATTATTGGTTAATGATTTAATCTATAACAACCTCGTAGATCGTGGCTACTTAACCGTTACTTTTACCCCAGAGCAAGCCACCGCTAAGTGGAATTACGTGAGCAGCATTAAAACCGCTTCATACGAAATGCAAACCGAGCGCAGTAAAGAACTACGTATGCTAGCAGGTCAGCCAGTAATACAAGGGTAAAGATTCTAGGTGCTAGGAAAAAGCTTTAGATGAAAGATTAAAACAGCCCGGCGATCACTTGATCGCCGGAATTTTTGCGTTAAGACTTTAATCATTGGTAATTCCTTTCATATTCTTAGTGTCGCTATTCCTCTCAAAGTGCATGAATAAAACATGAGCGATACTTGATAGCACGATCAATACAATGCCTGCGATACCCAATAAAGTTTGAGTTTGTTGAAGAAAAATGTAGCCCAAAATACTAGAAAATAGAATTTGCGCATATTCAAGCGGCATTAGCTTAGATAAGTCACTTTTATTAAAAGCGAAAAAACGTGCTGCAAGTTTAGTAATAAGGAGCCCACCATATAGCATAATTAGTAGAGCACTATTTGTATCTAAAGGTTTCCACACAAAAATAGCGACGGGTAATAAGATAATCGCCGAATAGAGGGGAGCAAAAACCATTTGAGGCACAACTTTCTCTGCATTGCCTATTTTCTTTAAATTAATATTATAAATGACTAAAATAGCTACCGCTGACAGTGCAAAGATCAATCCTAGATAGAGGTTTTGCTGCGTTACTTGGCTCGCCATTAGTTTTGGAGAAAGCAGCATCATCACTCCAGCTAAATTCAAAATAATAGCGATATAGACATAGGCTTTTGGTTTTTCTCTAAAGATAAACACCGACAAAATGGACGTTATAAGTGGCACAAAAAAGTTAATCGCGGTTACTTCCGCTAAACTTAGATATTGCAGAGCATAAAACAAACATATTGTTGAACTAACACCAAGCAGTCCTCTGAAAATATGTAGCTTCATTTTTTGGGGTTTGATATTTTCCCATTTGCCTTTCGAGAATAATATAATGGCCGCAAAAGCTGCAATTACATTAACCAAAAAGACAACTTGGAATGGGCTGATAGCTTTACCTAAAAAACCACCGATTAGTAACATCACACTTAAGATAAATGAATCTGACAACATCCAAATCACTGCGGTTGACTCTTTACTAGCCATTTAACTTCTCTCCATGTGTTTGTGTAGCACAAATATATGCTACGAAATTAGAGCCCTATTAGAAATCAACTACTTTGAACCCTAATAAAACTGCATCCTTTTCAGATAAAATCGCTTTAAATTACACCCACAAAAGGTACAAAACAAGGGGTTTAGAGATAATTTGAGCTAATAGCATAAGACACTTTGGGAGGGTTAAAACAACAGGAACCAATGATAGTTAATGTAATAGTCTTCGGTTATCGAATGTAAACTTAAGCTCTCTGTTTAGTGAATACATTGGCGTAGCACTGTATTAATTTGCGGATACTCGCACATTGCCATATACCAATTGCCAGTTACATGTTCGTACTTACCATAATCTTTAGCACCGTAACCGAGCACACATAAACCTATTTTCTCAGGGTTACCAAAAACAAAATAACCTTTTTGTTGCCTATCCTGGTATGAAAAGGTAAATGCTTTTCTAATCAACCAAACACCCTGAAAATATTGAATCCAAAGAACATCTATATTTTTATTCAGTAAAAACTCAGTGAGCTCATCCAAACTTGAATCGGTCACCTTCACGAATTCTTTACTGCCTTTTTTCTTATTAACTTATGCGCGAAACGCTCACCACTTTTATCATCAATCCATTGTACAGCCTGAAGATCCCTTTGCTCTGCAAGTAAAATGGCGTGCTCCAAATCATTCTCGTGTTTTTTGAGAAAGTTTTTAGCTTTTGATTCAGGGCTATTAACCGTAAAAAATAAAAAGCTTGCTAGAAAAATAACTACAAGCACCGAGAATAAAACAATGAATCTTGGTATCAGAGTCTTCCTACGAAACAGCTTAATATAAGGTGTATTTTCCATATGTTCCTTAAAGCAAAATAGGATTACTCATATCTAACTATTTCCGCTCATCCAATAACGTCACTAACATTTGTTCAATATTTTTCACACTGTAAGTAAGTGCGCGTATTAGCTCAACTTGGCTTTGTGGCTCATCACTGTTCGCTTTTGTTGGTTGCTGTGCGGTTAGATTATCTTTTTGAGTTAAGATTGCCTCGCGAAACTCACTGGCATCAACTACCCCAAGTAACGATACTAATGCGCCATGACCAGACTGACCTGCGGTTTCAAAGCTTAGTCGATATAAACCAAATAAACGCATCAACGGGCCTTGGCTTAACCCGACGTCAGTTATTTTTTCAAGTGGGATGGACTTTTCTTCTTTGAAAAATACACCGCGCTTTACTACCAGTTTACGCTCAAGTAATTGAGCCGACATAGCGGCTAATATACTGCCACTTACAATCCAAACAATCAGTACTATTACCGGGATAAGCGGAATAGTCACAACTCCTAAGGTGCTTGCACATACTGCAAAAATTAACCAATAAGGCTTTATTTTAGGATCAAACGTAGCACTTTTTAACATAGCTTCTGACATCGTAGTTACCCATAATCGTATTATGATTATAAATTACGCTAACTTTGCCTAGGCTGCAATTTGATCATAAAAAAACCGAGCATCTAGGATACTCGGTTCTGATTGTTTATAAAGTGTATTAATGCTTAGTTCTTATTGATCAGTACCTGCACATTATTACGATTAGGGCCAATAACCGTAAAGGTATAATTGCCTGCGTCAGCAATGGCTACATTAATATTTGCCCCTACAGCTTCAAGCAAACTTTGCTCGCCAACTATAACCTGTGGAGATTCACCTTTGCCGCCGTAGTCCACAGTGTTCCAATCTTCAGAGGCTATTTTGAACTCATAATCACCGGCATCTAAATCAAGTGATGTACTATAAATAGCATTCCCTTGATAGATTAGGGGGTTGTCGGTACCCCAGCCATTTAAGCTGCCACGTAAGTAAACTTGAGTGTCTGCAAACATTTGCGCATTAAATACACTCAGCGTGGGTGCATTCAAATCACTGGCATCAAAAATGAACTGATATTCGCCCTCGGTTGCAACATCCATCGTCATATTAGCGCCTTTAACAGCTAATAACTTATCTTCGGCAACGGTTACGATTGCATCCGCTTCACCGGAACCATAATCAACGGTATCCCAATCTTCAGAAGCAATTTTAAATTCATAACTACCTTTACTGAGAATTTTAGTAAAGGTATAAACGCCTTTACCTTGATAGATTAACTCATCACTGGTGCCCCATTCATTTAAGCTGCCACGAACAAATACAGGCGTGCCAACGAATCGTTCTTCGTTATAAATTCTCAGCGTTGGATTGTCTTTATCGCTGGCATCAAACGAGAATACATAAGTTGCATCAATTGCGGCATTAAAGGTCATATTCGCGCCACTGCGCATTAAAGGCTCGGTTTGATTTTCCAACACTGCTTTATCAGCATCAGACAGCGCGCCAAAATCCACACTCGACCAATCTTCAGAGGCAATTTTAAATTCATAATCTCCCGCAGTTAAAGTAATAGCGATACGGTATTCACCATTGCCCATATACTCAAAGCTGTCAGCTGTGCCCCAATCATTTAAACTACCTCGCACATATACTGTGGTGCTGCCAAAAGGCACTACGTCTGGCGCGCCCACTGTTGCATTCGCACTTAAGCCTACACCTTGGTTCTCGCCTTGTGGTTTTACAAATACCGCGATTGTATAAGCTGGGACTGTAAATGTACCGTCGGTTTCACTGGCAGTAAAACTCACTCCAGACATACTGCTATCGGTGCTGTTTTTAAGTATTGGATGTAATTCAAACCCAGCAGCGGTTGGTACTGTATGTGAAAGCGCTTGCTCAGTTGCATTAATTACTACTACGAGCGCGTCAACTTGGTTATCTAAATCTGCAAAACCTTGACCGTCATCAATGCTCATTACAATCAAACCATGTTGCTGGTTTTTACCAACATTGTGAAAACCTACACGGTCAATAACATCTTGCTCTGTGGTTAATCTAAATAATGGGCTGCTACTACGAATAGCTAAAAACTCTTGGAACACATCCCCTGCGTAAGCTATATCTTGCGGCTGTGCAGCAGCTTGTGGATTACCTGAGACCTTAATGATTTCAGGCCATTTCTGTTGGTTTTTCTCAGCATTAGGTAAACCAATATTCCAATTATTATTTTCTTTCGTTAAATCTACCGCATTAAACCAATCCCCTGCATTGTAGCTGTCACGATCCATTGATTTTGAGCGTAGTAAATCAGCCCCAAGTTGCATAAACGGGATACCTTGGCTTACTAATGGAATTGCTAATGCCATATTATGCGCACGCACTCGTTGCTCAATACTCATACTTGTTGCATGTTTATATTGCAGTTGATCCCATAAGGTTTCGTTATCGTGCTTTGATACGTAGTTAATGCTGTCAGCAGGGTCTAAAGCATAAGCCGTCGGCTGAGTATTCCAGCTAAAGCTATTACCTTTTGCCGAATTACCTTTAAAGTCTTTCAGGATATAGTTTTGTAAATTACCCGCCAGTGATAAACGCAGAGTATCTTGGTCCGCTAAATTACCATCGGTCGGGTTATTGCTAAACATAGCACCACCGCGCACAGCCTCACGGATGCGGTCATTGAATGTGCCAACTTCAGAGCCTGCCATATCAGCTTGCTTAGCTTGAGTGAACAATCGGTTATTAGCGACTTCACCAAAATTCCAGCCTTCGCCATAAAAGTAGTTGTCAGGGTCAACAGCTTGCACCGCTTCACGCGCTGCTAAAATTGATGATTTAGGCATGTGCCCCATAACATCAAAGCGAAAGCTGTCGTAACCAAAATCACGGGCAAGAATGACCAGTGAATCGCTAACAAACTTGTCCATCATCACATGTTCAGTCGCTGTGTTTTCACAACAGGTTGAACGCTCGATATCCCCCGTTATTTCACTGTATCTGTGGTAATAACCCGGCACGAGTTTATCAAACACTGATTTTTCCCAAATGCCTGATGACGTTGTATGGTTGTATACCACATCAAGAACCACGCGAAGGCCGATCTCTTGAAGTGACTGTACCATGGCGCGTGTATCTTTAACCCGGGCAACCCCTTCACTGCTTGATGCATACGAACCTTCTGGGGCAATAAAGTGATGCGGGTCGTAACCCCAGTTAAAACCGTCTAAATCACGCATCGCGCTGGCAAGTGCTTGAGCATCATCAGAACCCGGAAAGTAGCTTTGCATTAAATCAGCAATGATGCTGTTTTTATTTTCGATTTTACAAGCATCGGCGGCATCGTCTATTCGCTCACATAACTTACCTAGGGTGTCAGTGATTTCAACGCGCTTATCCGCATCTTCTTCAATGGTGCCAATGTCTGTTACAGGGAGTAAGTGAAAATGCGTTAAACCTTTGTCAGCTAGTTGCTTAAGGTGCTGCATAGGGATGCTTTCAAGCTCAGTAAATGCTAAATATTTACCTTGGTTTGCTGCGCTTACTGACGTATCGCGAATACTAAAATCACGTACATGACCTTCATAGATAATGGCATCTTCCGGGTTGGTAATTGTTGGTACACTGCGCTCATCCCAGCCTTGTGGTTTGGTATCGTCATCATTTAAGTTGATCAACTGCGAATACAGGCCATTGCTTGATACATTCAGTGAGTAAGGATCGGTACTCCATAAACTTTCAATCGCTTGAGTAGTAGGGTGGTAAACATCAAACGCATAGCGGTAATAATGACGGTCGTATTTGCTGTCTAAACTCACTGACCAAATACCTGTATTGCTGTCTAACGTCATGGCAGTGCTATGTACTTGTGCTTTATCGGCGTCAAATACATTAAGCATCATATTGCTAGCGGTTGGTGCCCATACTGAAACATCAATTGCATTGTTATTATAATGCACGCCTAGCATGGCTTCATTTGCGTCGTTTTCACCTTGGGTGTAAAGTGCATCAAGGGCTTTGGCGGTTTGCACAAAACTTGCTTCAAGTAGCTTGCCTTCTGCATCGTAGCCCGCTAAAACGAGCTGTTGTTTTATAAGTTGTTTTGCAGTAGCGGCATCCCAATTACCTTGATAGGCAGTCCAATCTGTTAAGTGCGGTACTTTCGCTGCTTGTGCATCGGTTAAACTCGTTGCCATTAATTCAACTGTTTCACCATTTAAGCCAGTATCAACATCAACAACCAAATCGGCAGCAGCTGATGAATGCAGCTTAATAATCTGCGTAAGCTCATTACTTGGCTTATACAGCACAGTATTTAAATCAATCCAGTGTGCTGATGCACCGTCAATTGCAACGGGGCTTTCGCCAAGCGCTTCTACTGGGTATTCAAATACTGTTGGCTCACCGTCAAAGGTAAAGTTCATACGTACAAAACGCTCGTCGTCCTGCATCAGTGGCATGGTTAAATCCACATCACCATGGGCTTTACCTGAACCTTCTGTGCCAATATGAATAATAAAATTAGCGCACTCGGTATAACCGTCTTTTAGCGCGACAATCCAATAAGCTCCATAGTTTGGATCGACACCATTATATTCATGGCCATTAGCCCAATCGGTGGCATCAAACGGCGGCGCGTAAGCATCACAGCCGTCGGTATTCCAAGAGTGTAAACGATAGCCTTCGTACCCTTCATTCTTATCACGTTTATAAAATAAAATAGCCTCACCTTCGCCTGCAAATACCACAGGGTCTGGTAAGTCGGGGTTATAGCCACTGGTACAGCTTTCATTATTTGCATCTGGAAACCGCGGTGCGTCACAAGAGATAGGTTCAGGATCAACGCATTGAGTGCCTGTTGCATTAGGGACTTGCGGTACATCACAAGTCAATAAGGCTTGGCCTGCTTTTACATCGCTACTGCCTGAGCCTCCACAGCCAAACAGTAGTGTTAAGCTCACTGCTAATAGCAAATGAGTCAATTTAGTTATTTTATTCATTATTTATGCTCCAATTTGCTATTAGTGGCTATAGGTAAAACCTAAATAAACCTGACGACCAAAGTACTGGGTAGTACCGGTGATGTTTTCATTGCCAAAGTAACTTTGGGTTGGTTCATCAGTAAGATTATTAACCTGTAGCAACATGCCAAATGAGTCTGTAAATTGATAAGAGGTTTGAAAATCGACCACGGTCTCGGCATCAAAATTAACCACTTGCTCATTGATCGCCACTTGCTCTGAAACAAAGTCTGAGCGGTAACGCACATTAAGGCGGGTTTCAAAATTATCTAAGCTGTAAAATAAAGTGCCGTTTAACACGTTTTTAGACAAACCAGGTAAACCTTGTGTAACCGTTTCACCACCTAAGCTGGTGATAGATTCAACTTCGCTCTCGGTGTATGAATAGCTACCGTTAAACCCAAGGCCATCAAACGGCGCGGGTAAAAACGAAAATACTTGCGTGTAGGCAAGTTCAATACCGCGAATATAACCGCCATTGGCGTTATTTACCGCCGTTGTGTAAGTGCCGTTAGTTGTGGCAACTTGCTCACCACTGACTGGATTTTCTATATAGTCAGGGACGTTAAAGCCATTACCTTTGAAGTCAAACCCTTCAATGGCGATGGTATCGATAAACGAATCGATGTTTTTATAGAAACCTGCGATCACTAGCGCACCATCTGACTCATCAAAATAATGCTCGTAAGAGATATCGTATTGGTCGGCATAAAATGGTTTTAAGAATGGATTATTGGTACTTGAGCCGTTAATTTTGCCACTGGTTTTATCAGCTTGCGCACTGGCGTCCCCCGCTAGGCGATTAATCGGTGGGCGCGACATTACTTTAGCCGCCGCAAAGCGTAATTGCGTGTTATCCGTTAGCTGAAAGTTTAAATTAAGGGATGGCAGATAATCGGTATAAGTTGTGCCAAGTACATTAGGTAAATAATTTTGATTTATGATGCCGATACTGTCGGTAATGTTTTGTGCACCGAGTGATAAATCACCATTAACATTTTCTAAAATAGTGGCCGATTGGTCGGTATCAACACGGCGAATACCAATATTACCCAGTACCGGCATAGTACCAATTTCAGTATTAATATTAAGCATGGCGTACGCTGAAAGCACTTCCTCATATACTGAGCCACTTTGTAACATGGTCCATGAGTAGTTAGTGGTATAGCCTTGTGTATCAGGTATTTCATCACCATCAAGATCGACAACGCCATCGGCGTTACCCCAGGTTTTAACTGGCTCCGGTGCGCCTTCAGGAAACCAAGCATTAAGCGCTTTGTCTAAATCAATCGCCAAATATGATGGGAAATAACTAAAGTCACCTTCCCAGTCAACAACATTTACCATGTCATTGGTTAAACGCAGTGGCGGCTCACTCACTGAAAAATCACCATCATTACCGTATTCAAATACTGAGCGGTTATTGCTGTATTCACGATCTGAATAACGCGCGCCAAATTCAATAGAGCTAAACCAGCTGTTATTCAGCTCGTATTTAAAATCAAGGCGATAAGCGCTTACTTCATCTTCATTTTGATAAGGGTAAATACCGTATTTACTAACCATTACTCGGTCGATATCGCTAAATGCAGCCGCTTGATTAAAGCCTACATCAGGTAAATTTAAACCATTAAGTTGGTAGTTTATTGATACGTTTTTATCTAACACAGGTTCTTCGGCTGAGGCGTCTTCGGCAACCAACGCCCACAATAAGCCATTGCGAAAGTTACTTTTAGCCCGTGACAGCGACACATCAACATTAACGTTTAAACGTTCTGTCACTTGCCAATCGGCGTTAACACCGTAGCTATCTACTTCATCAAAGTCTTGGTTATCATCATTCACAATTTCAACGCGAGTGTAGCCTTTTGAAGTACGATTAACAGAGGCACCAACTACTGAATTTCCCTCTAGCTGAGCGTTTGTATAAGTGGCCGTTGGGCCACCTAATTTCACTCGTAACCCACGGGCAAATGACTCAGTATCAAAGCGTGATAAAAACACGTCCCCTTTTAATTTAAAATTATCCACCGGTGCCCATTCAATCGCCGCCATATAACCGTTACGGGTTTCTTCTCCACCTAAATGCTGAAGCTCAAAACCTTCGCTGATATACTCATTTTCAGGTTTAAGTTCGGGGCCATTAGTATCATTTGCAACACCATCAACGTCTTTATTATCGTTATAGGCAAGGCCAATAAACTGTGTTGCTACGCTGGGTTGAAATAACCGTGCATAACCAAGTGCGACACCTAAAGTATCGTCAAGATATTTACCTTGATAGGAAAAACTAATGCGGTCGCCAAACTCAGTGGCATCGTTCACCTCTGACGCTCGGTCGTTGTACATACCTCTGGCGTTAACCACAAACTTATGTTGCTGATCATTATCAAGCGGGCTAGCTGTTTGCAGTTCTACCGTACCTGCAACACCACCTTCGATAAGCGATGCTTTTGGTGATTTATACACGGCTGCTGAGCTGATCAATTCAGACGGATATTGGTCAAACTCAATACTACGGCTGCCACTAGTTGATACCTGTTCACGGCCATTTAAAGTTGAAAATACAAATCCACCGGACATACCGCGAATGTTGATTTCTGCCGCCTGCCCGCCGGTTCGTACCGCTGAGATCCCCGGTAACCGAGTGAGCGCATCAGCCATAGATACATCAGGCAAAGCACCTAAGTCATCCGCCGATAACTGCTCAGATACCGTATCAGTAAAGCGTTTTTGATTAAGTGATTGGATTAAACTACGACTAAAGCCACGCACTTCAATGACTTCAAGATCTTCTTCTAGTTGTGGTTTTTTTACGGTACTTTGCGCGTCACTTTCAACCGCAGCTAATACACTGCTGGCTGCAAACATTGCGAGCATTAACGCACTTAGTTTGAATTTCCCCATGAGCTTTCTACCCTATTGATTTTATAATTGTGTGCTGTTTGTTTTGAAATTGTGGATAAAATAAAACCAATAAAGTGTAACTAAAAAGTAAAATAAGTGTGATGAATACGTATGCAGCAGTAAGGGCAATAGCTAGCAAGGTGAGGAACTTAGTTTAGAAGTGCTGCGATCATGTAGATAACGTAAAATAAATTGACTGACTAACGGAATAACTCAGTCATAAGCCACTATTACACAGGTGAATTAGAAATTGCTAAAAACAGCTTTAAAGGGAAGTAGTAAGGATTAGTTAAGTTTAATAAACTACACCATTAGCACCACCCTTATTGCTAGACCAATAAAAATCACCGCTAATATTTTATCAAACCATGGGGATGATTTAGTAAAAGCAAAGCGCTTCTTTGAAAGCTCTGTCAATGCTGCAACAATCAGATACCAGCCAGTATCAATAGTAAAAACCGTTAAGCACATAATCAAACCGACCTTAAAACTGAGATTGGCAGGATCTATAAACTGTGAAAACAGGGCTAAAAAGAATACCGCTAATTTAGGATTTAGAAACGCAATAGCAAAGCCGTCTTGCAAGGCTTGTTTTGCACTGCCACTTTGCTGAGCCACTTTTAACTCACTATTACTTGGTTTGGCTAATAAGATTTTAACCCCTAAATATGCCAAGTACGCTGCACCTAAGTAAACTAACACTTGATACACAGTAGGAAATTGCAACATTAGTGCACCGAGGCCAAGTAACGATGCTGCAGCATAAAAACCGACGCCAACACCATGACTCAGCGCTGCCAACATGCCGTTCTTCATACTGCCATGAATGCTGTGTTTTAACACCACAGCCAAACTTGGCCCAGGAGACATTGCACCCATCATACAAATGGCGACTAAGCTTAGCCACAGTGATAACGTCATTTATATTCCTTATAGTTCTTCATTTTCAATAAGTAAGATGTATGCATAAACTTGGCCGTATAATCCTGTAGAGGCGCTAACATTTATTACTTTCCAGCCATCTTGGTTTAATTGATAAATTCGCTCATTAAGTGCGTCAATATCAATACCGCCTCTAAAAAAGCCACGCTGCTTTTTAAACTCAATTATTTTCTGCATGGCTGTATCGCTTATAATTGATACTCAAAATCATAAATGTGTATACCTGCTTCGATGCGAATTGCCATTTTTCCGCTAAGGCCTGCAAGTTCATTACTGCCAGAATCTGGCACCACGTTTAAAATTAATGAATCTTGGCCTTTATCCATAGTGCCAAAATGTTGCAGCACAAAGCTGCCTTGAAGACCTGCAAGTGTGCCAACTACTTGTTCAATTGCCACATAACCGGCACTGCCTTGAGTTGCGGTCATGGCACTGAGCATTTCGCCAGTGCTGGTTGCATCAAGCTCACCTGTAAACGTTTTATCAATCGACATACGACCCAGGTTTACGCCATCAATGCCCTTTGCATAACCTTCAATAGGATTGAGTTTAACGTTAAATTCGCCCGTTACTTTTTCAGTTGTCATGGTTAGTCCCTTAGTTAGTTATTGAAATTATGATTTAAGTAACCATATCTATACCCTATTCATCTAAAAGAATCCACTATGAGCAATAGTAAAACCGAGCAAAAAGACAAAGCTGCTTTTAGTAGTTTAATTCCTATTTTTCAGTTTATTAAGCCGTATAAATGGGTGGTTTTTGCAGCTCTTGCAGCATTACTTGTTACTGCCGGGGTTAATTTATCATTGGGCCAAGGAGTTAAATTTGTTATTGATCACGGCTTTATTGCGGGCTCTCAAGAACAATTAAAACAAGCCATAATCGTGCTAATTGGCTTGATCAGCTTATTAGCCATAGGAACATTCAGCCGTTTTTATTTAATGTCATGGATTGGTGAGCGCGTCAGTAATGATATTCGTAAAGCGGTATTTGATCGCATAGTCACCCTGCACCCGAGTTACTTTGAAGAAAACCGCAGTGGCGAATTAATGTCGCGCTTAACAACCGACACCACTTTGTTGCAATCAATCATTGGCTCGTCATTTTCAATGGCACTGCGCAGCGCTCTGATGCTAGTCGGTGGTTTAGCCATGTTGTTATTTACTAACTTAAAACTCACTTTAGTTGTAGTTGCCTGTGTGCCGCTGGTGTTAGTACCCATGATGATTTTTGGTAAAAAAGTACGCAAACTTGCCAGCTCCAGCCAAGATGCGATTGCCGATATCAGCACTTATGCGGGAGAAATAATTCAAAATATTAAAGTAGTGCAAAGCTATAGCCACGAACAACGCGAACAACACGCTTTTGCACTAGAGACCGAAAAAGCCTTTAACGTTGCGAAAAGCCGCATTAAACAGCGCTCATTTTTAATTGCTGCAGTAATATTTTTGACCTTTAGCGCAATTAGCGTGATGCTGTGGATAGGTGGTAGTGATGTACTGGCAGGCACAATGACTGGCGGTGAGTTAGGTGCATTTGTGTTTTACGCCATTATGGTAGCGATGTCGGTAGCAACCGTTGCTGAGGTATATGGCGAGCTACAACGTGCAGCGGGCGCTGCGGCGCGGTTACTTGAACTGCTCGCGGTTAAAAGTGAGATCACAAACCCTGCAGCACCACAAGATCAGTTATTACATAACAACTCTAACGCTCCAGCCATTAGTCTTGATAAAGTAACTTTTAATTATCCATCGCGTCCTGATGTGAGCGCCTTAAAAACTATTTCATTAACGATTGAACAAGGCCAAACAGTAGCAATCGTTGGTCCGTCAGGTGCTGGTAAAACCACGTTATTTGAATTACTACAACGCTTTTATGACCCTGCCGGTGGCGACATTAAGTTTCATGATATTAATATCAAAGATCTATCCCTTAATACACTCAGAAACAGCATGGGCATGGTGGCACAAAACCCGATTTTATTTAGCTCTGATGTGATGCATAACATTCGTTATGGCAACCCAGATGCAAGCGACGAACAAGTATATGCTGCCGCTAAGCATGCTCACGCGGATGAATTTATTGCACAATTACCTAACGGCTACGAGAGCTTTTTAGGCGAGCAAGGGGTGCGCTTATCAGGCGGCCAAAAACAACGAATTGTATTAGCAAGAGCAATATTAAAAGACCCAGAAATACTGTTACTCGATGAAGCAACCAGCGCTTTAGATGCGCAAAGTGAGCATCATGTACAAGCTGCGCTTGAACATTTAATGCAAAACCGTACTACGCTTATCATTGCCCACCGCCTCGCCACAGTAAAACATGCTGATATGATAGTGGTAATGGAGCACGGAGAGATAATCGCAACAGGTACTCATCAACAATTGCTAGCGAGTAATCCACTTTATCAAAAATTATGTGAGCTGCAGTTTAATAGGGATTGAAGCGGTAAGCGGTAAGCGGTAAGCGGTAAGCGGTAAGCGGTAAGCGGTAAGCGGTAAATAATCTCAATCATTTGCTTAGGTAGCAAATGATTGAGATAAAACATTAACCTTTAGTATTTGGTACAATTTGAACTTCCACGCGGCGGTTTTGCGCGCGGCCGTTGGCACTGTCATTGCTGGCAATTGGGCGAGTTTCGCCGTAACCACGTGTACTAATACGCCCAGCTAGAATTTGCTGATTCACTAAGTAACCTTTCACACTCTGCGCACGCTGTTGCGATAACGTCATGTTGTAGCTATCTTTACCTGTGCTATCGGTATGGCCTTCAATACTTAAATAAGTTTTTTCGTACTTATTCATCACTTTAGCAATAGCATCAAGGGTGTTATGAAAGCCAGATGAAATATACGATTGATCGGTGGCAAAAGTTATATTAGCTGGCATCACTAAACGTAAGTTATCGCCTTCACGCACAACTTCAACACCGGAGCCGGCTAACTCATCACGAAAAGCCGCTTCTTGTTTATCCATATAGTCACCAACCGCAGCGCCGGCTAGCGCGCCAATAGCGGCACCAATGAAGATACGTTTATCATCATGATCTCCGGTTGCCTTACCAAGTACTGCGCCTGTAGCTGCACCAATACCAGCTCCCATTCCTGTGTTGGTGGTCTCACAACCCGTTAATAATAATCCAACAATAGTCGCTGTTAGTAATGGTTTGGTTAAAGTCATGGTATTTCCTTGGTTATTAATTCTTTCATTAACAGCTAGTATGCAAACATTGTAATGAACGAAATATGAAGAAGATGTTAAAAGCTCAGCGCTTGCTCGTTAAGAGGAGGAAGTTCATAGGGAGCAATTAATGTATTTAGCTGACCAGTGGCAGCCATTGTTTTCATTAGCGCATCAACCCGCTGCGCTAATGGGGTTACTGAAAACTGTTTACTTAAAGCGAGATAACCATAGATTGTATCATTAAAACGATACTGCATTTTAACCAGTTTTTTGGCTGGCTGATTCAGCACACTCATAGCATGATCCGCGGTATCTTCAACGGCAATAACTAAATCTGCACGCCCTTTCAATAATAGGTTAATAGCTGTGCTTTCTGTTAAAACAGCTATTTTAGTCAGTTCATCGTCTTCATCAAAACGTTTAAAATGTACGGCACCTCGCATAATCGCAATTTTTTTACCATATAAATCGTCATAGTTGTTGATTTGTAATTGGCTATCTTCGCGTGCATAAAATACAAATGACGAGGTTAAAACCATATAAGGTGGGGTTACAAATTGCATTACTTGCTGACGCATAGGTGTGAGGATCAAACCTCCCATCGCATTAACTTCGCCTTGCTCTAACATTCTTACACAGCGTGAAAATGGGCAACCAACCAGCTCTAACTTAAAAGGAAGTTGCTTTTTCATCTCCCGAAAAATATCAACAATCGCGCCTGATACTTCACCATTTTGATTAATTTGGCTATACGGTGGTGCATGATCCACGGCTAACGATATTTTTTGCACAGCCGCATTAGGTTCATTTGCAGCATAGGCATAGTTTATAAAGGCAAAAATTATAAAAATATAAACAATAAATCGCATAACTACTTAACTTTAACAAAGCCTTTTTTACATTGTAGACAGGTACAAAGATTAAAAACCATAAAATTGTCACGAAATTTTGTCATACTAAGCTGTTACGGCAATAAGAAACGAGAGAATTCATGTTACTAGCTATTTTTAAGCAGTTTTTTTTACTTGGTTGCATGAGCTTTGGCGGGCCAGCTGCACATTTAGGTTATTTTAAACGTCATTTTGTTGATAACTTGCAATGGCTCAATGCTCAACGTTATGCACAACTAATCAGTCTTAGTCAGGCTCTGCCTGGACCTGGGTCTAGCCAAGTGGGTTTTGCTATTGGTGTGGAGCGAGCAGGCGTATTAGGCGGTATTGCTGCTTTTGTTGGCTTTACCTTACCTTCCTTTTTGATCATGGCTTTATTAGCGATTAGCGCCCACCAATTTGATGCTATTTACTTTGCAATAGTTGCCGGTTTAAAACTATTTGCCGTAGTAATTGTGGCCGATGCTACGCTGAGTATGGCAAAAAGCTTTTGTACTAGCTGGGTACTCAAAGCGCTTGCTATGTTAAGTACCTTAGTGCTGATCTTATTACCGAGCCTGAGCAGTCAAATATTGGTTCTATTAGCAGCCGCTGCTATTGGCGCAATATGGCCATTGCTTAATCTAGCTCAAAGTAATCAAACAGCAACTAAGCAGCGCACAGTTAACTGGCCTGCACTCATTCTATTTGCACTATTATTGCTAGTGAGCTTTGTCCCACTAGGTTCTCAATTTGCAGATTTTGCACCCTTTTATCAAGCTGGGGCTATGGTTTTTGGCGGCGGTCATGTGGTATTGCCGATACTTCAAGCTGGCTTACCAAGTTTAAACACTGAGCAATTTTTATCAGCTTACGCCAGCGCACAAGCGGTGCCTGGGCCAATGTTCACCATTGCTAGTTATTTAGGCGCAGAGCTTAATAGCGAGCAGCCGCTTGTTGGTGCGGTGATTGCAACCTTACTGATTTTTACTCCTGGTTTTTTATTAATGTTAGCATTTCAAAAAAGCTGGCTGCAATTATCTGAACGCCCCCGCTTTGCCAGCTGTATTGCCGCGCTTAATGCCGCTGTGGTGGGTTTTTTAGCGGCTGCATTGTATTCACCAATTTGGACATCCGCAGTTCACAACATTTGGCATATTGTGATTGTTGTTGCAGCTTTTGCATGGCTAAGGTTAGCAAAGCCACCTATTTGGTGGCTATTAATCGTATTTGTTAGCCTTGGCCTACTTCAGTATTATTTGCCACTTTAATGGTAGGTTTAATAGCGGTTGGGGTGATTGCTGCAGGACTAAATTGCCCCGAGACACTTTGATAAGCGCGTAGGTCAAAAATAGGTAATACCGCAAGTAGATGATCCATGATCTCTGCTTGCAGATGCTCGTACGATATCCAGCGCTTATCTTCACTAAAACAATAAAACTCTATCGGTAGGCCATGATTTAACGGTTGTAACTCCCGCACCATTAATGTCAGTGACGTGTTTATTTTACTGTGCTGCTTTAAATATCCTTCAGCATAACGACGAAATAACCCTAAATTTGATACCGGATCAGGTAAGGTATTCATCTTAATATATTCTTTTAACGCGATAGTTTGAGAAATCGTTTTAGTCAGCTCGTCATCAGCTAAACGAATGCTATTCATATCTATATTGAGTGAGCGCTTGATCCGACGACCTCCAGATTCTTGCATACCACGCCAGTTTTTAAATGAGCCGGCCACCAGCATATAAGTGGGGATAGTGGTGATAGTGTTATCCCAGTTTCGTACTTTTACGGTATTTAACCCAAGGTCAATTACTTCGCCGTCAGCACCATAGTTATCTACTTGGATCCAATCACCATAGGTTACTAAACGATTTGCTGCAATTTGAATGCTGGCTACAAAACCTAATATAGTGTCTTTGAATACTAACAAGGTCACCGCAGCAATTGCCCCGAAGCCTGAAAGAATATAGGTTGGCGATTTTTCCAGTACGATACTGACAATCAAAATCACACAAATCATAAAGGTAATAAGTTTTACTACTTGGATCAGCCCTTGAATCGGCACTTCGCGAGCAAACTCTAGTTGGTTATAAATGCCACCTGCAATACTTACTATGCTGCTGATGATAAAGCCAACATGAATAATTAATAAAGTTTGGCCAATCGTCTTCAGCACTTCAGCAGCAAATTCAGTAACTGGATAAACACTATCAAATGTTGCTAAGAATAATACACAGCACAACATCCCGGCAAAACGACGATTAAGTTTTGTCAGCATAGGCGCCAATAGCCCAATTCGCTCAGGAGAAAGTTTAGTCACCACCTTTTGAATACCTGGTAGCATTAAACGGCGGGTAAATAAATACACCACTAACAGCGAGAACACCCCAATTGCAGTGGCTGTAAGAGAACTGAATAATACTGTGTCAGGCATCCCCTGAAACCAAGGCTGCACAAATTGCTGTAAATGAGTTGGAGTCGTCATGATAATTCTAATTCCTTGCTGCGGGAGGCTCAATAACAGTCATTTTAGCTATATTGATTGTTGCTTAACACTGTAACAAACCCAAAACCAATACAAGCTTAACAGTACTGATTTGGGCCGTTACCTATTAGCATTTGCGACTATGACTTAAGTTTTTGCTCAAACTCGCTAAGCTGTTGTTCTTTCTCTTGCCATAAGCGATTTAATTCTGATTGAAAACGTACTCTAAATTCAGAATCTCCCGTGTAATCACCTATCAACTCTTGGCTTACCGGCATCACTTCTACATAAATATTAATTTGTTTTACTCGTCCACTGGCAAAATCCATAAACGTAGGAATGCCCTCAGGATACTGAATAGTGACATTTACCACTTTAGAGATTTGCTCACCCATAGCTTGCATCACAAACGCCACCCCACCCGCTTTAGGTTTGAGTAAATGAGGAAACGGGCTATTTTGACGCGAATGTTTTTGCGCTGTAAAGCGAGTACCTTCAACGAAGTTAACCACACTCACCGGCATTTCTTTGAACTTTTCACAGGCTTTACGGGTTGTTTCTAAATCTTTACCACGTAATTTAGGATTCTTTTTTAATTGGCTTTTGCTGGTACGAGTCATAAAAGGGAAGTCGAGCGCCCACCAACATAGCCCCAGAACAGGAACGTATATCAATTCTTTTTTCAAAAAGAAGTTTAAAAATGGAATTTTACGATTAAACACACGCTGTAAAACTAAAATGTCCACCCAGCTCTGATGATTGGCAATCACTAAGTACCAGTCTTTTAGTTTGAGCTCTTCAAGGCCGGTAACACTTAGCTTGGTTGGTGTTAATAACTTTTGATTTAACGTATTAAACGTAACCCAAATAGAGGCGCATTGCTTAGCTGTCCAACTCATTAACTTTTGTAACGGTTTGATAGGGATAAGTTTAATTAGGCCACAAATAAAAATGGGAACAAACCAAATTAGTGTATTTATGGTGTAAAAGAAAATACTAAAAACACAACGGATCCAAGACATTACTACTTAATTCCTTTCATTAAAACTGTTCGGCAATTTAGAATGCAATACAAGAGTATCGCAATTAATCTTCAAAATATGTATACCCTTCAAGGCCCGCATTTAGCTCAGCTAAATACTGCTGCTTAATAGAGTCACTAATGTCGAGTTGCTGTACTGTGGTAGCAAAGTTATCCGAGAAAATATCGCTATCATAATCAACAAACTTTAATACATCCTTAACGCTATCACCCTTGATCGCATTGGTTAGTTGATAACCTTGTTCGGTGAGCTCTACATGGACTGAATCAGTATCACCAAATAAGTTATGTAGATCACCTAAAATCTCCTGGTAAGCTCCCACCATAAACATCGCAATGTGGTATTGTTGCCCAGGTACATATTGTGGAATAGGTAAGCTTGTTTCGATCCCTGCTCCCTCAACATATTCACGAATTTGCCCATCTGAGTCACAGGTAATATCTTGAATGATTGCGCGTTGCGTTAACGGCTTATCAAGGTTTTCAATCGGCATTACCGGGAATAATTGCTGGATCCCCCAGACATCTGGCAATGACTGAAACAATGAAAAATTCACAAATAATTTGTCGGCTAATTTTTCGTTTAAATCATCCAGTACTTCACGGTGAGCACGCGCATTGCTTAATGACGCTCGCACGCGATGCAAAATAGTAAAATACAGCTGCTCTATTTTCGCCCACTCCAACATGCTTACTAAACCATGTACGTATTGGTCATGCGCTTCGCTAAATAAGTGCATTGCATCATGGTAAATTTCTAGCGCCATACGTGGGTTTAAGCGTTGTAAACACTGCCACATTTCATCTAACACTAACGCACTATTTGGCTCAGGTGCACTAGGGTTGCTGTGATTTGGTGCTTGCTCAACATCAATCACATCAGTGATCAGCACTGCGTGGTGAGCAGTTAACGCACGGCCTGATTCAGTAATAATAGCCGGATGCGCTAAGTCATGCTGTTCGCACACTTCAGCAAACGCATTCACCACATTACGAGCATATTCCTCTACTGTGTAGTTCATTGAACAGGCACTGCGCGAGCCAGAACCTTCGTAATCAACGCCTAAACCACCACCTACATCAACGGTATTTAATGGCACACCTAACTGGCTTAATTCTGCAAAGTGGCGTGAACATTCACGTAAAGCACGATGAATATCGCGAATATTGGCAATTTGTGAGCCTATATGAAAATGCACCATTTGCATTAAATGCAACTTATTGTGTTTTTTGAGTACTTCGACGGCCGTTAATACTTGCCCAGCTGTTAAGCCAAATTTACCTTTTTCGCCACCGGTATTTTGCCACTTCCCTTTACCCACTGAGTTTAAACGGATGCGAATACCAATGGCAGGCTCGATGCCTAGATCTTCAATCTCGGCTAATAACGTTGTTAACTCAGATAGCTTTTCAACTACGATTTTAACTTTATGGCCCATCGCTTGGCCAATACATGCTAAACGTAAAAACTCACTGTCTTTGTATCCATTACAAACAATAGTGATCGGTTGTTTTGCCACACCTAAAATCGCCATTAACTCAGGCTTTGAACCGGCTTCTAAACCGACTAAGCCACTTGGGTGCGCCAATAACTTACTTACTACTGAACGCTGCTGATTTACTTTGATCGGATATACGCAAGTATATTGACCTTGGTAGGCACGGGCATTGCGCGCGCTACTAAATGCGCTGGTCATAGTATCTACACGATTTTGCAAGATATCGGTAAAGCGTACTAATACTGGTAACGTTAAACCCTGCTTTTTAAATTGTTCCGTTAACTCGGTTAATGAAATAGCGGCTTTCGTTTGATCGCCATCTGGGAAAGCAACCAGCTCACCTTGGCTATTAATATCAAAGTAACCATCGCTCCAATGAGCAACGTTATATGTAGAGCGTGCTGTATCTAAACCCCAAGTCATGGCAAATTCTTCTATAGTTAACAAGTTTCGCGGAATCACGCATTTTAGTACGTCATAACCCTCTACGCTAACAAAAAATGACCTTTAAGCCAAAGCTAAGATAAAATATATTCGCTATACTGATAAAATTTCATTGAGCAAAACGCCAAGCACTGGCAGAATTGCCCCTTTTTCATACTCAACTCAAAAGTGTAACTAGCGACATGGCAAATTTAGATCAAAGTAAATGGTTTACAGAAATCAGTGAACGTGACGGCAGTGCGTTTTCTATGCGCATCAACAAAAAGCTAGAAGAACAGCAATCGCCTTTTCAAAAAGTCGAAATGTACGAGACAACAGACTTCGGTAATCTAATGATTATTGACGGTTGTACTATGGTAACTAGCCGTGAAAACTTTTTTTACCATGAAATGATCAGCCACCCTGCACTACTTGCACACCCAAACCCAAAAAATGTAGTTATTATTGGTGGTGGTGACTGCGGCACTTTACGTGAGGTACTCAAGCACCCGGGCGTTGAGTCTGTTACACAAATCGATATCGATGAAGTAGTGACGCAAATGTCACTTAAATACTTCCCTGAGTTATGTGAAGCAAACCAAGATCCTCGCGCTACAGTAATGTTTGACGACGGTATTAAATACATGCGTGAAGCTGCAGCAGAATCAATCGATATCGTGATTGTTGATGGCACTGATCCAGTCGGTCCTGGTGAAGGTTTGTTCAACCATGCCTTTTACACGAGCTGTTTAAATGCACTACGCCCTGGCGGCATTATGGTACAACAAAGTGAATCACCGCTTATGCATATGCCATTACTGGTTGAAATGCGCGATGCGATGACTGATGTAGGCTTTAACGACTTACAAACACTGCCATTCCCACAACCTATTTACCCAAGTGGTTTATGGTCAGTAACACTTGCTCGTAAAGATGAAGCATTCGCCGGTTTTAGAGAAGACGCAGCAGCAGAGCTTGCGCAAACTACAGAGTATTACAATAATGGTATTCACCATGGCGCATTAGCAACACCGAACTTTATGAAGCGCGCTTTCGAAAAAAAGTAAACGTTATACCAATCGTTTTAAGTTACTGACCATTTATAGCGACAGAAAAATACAGTGGTAACAAGGCAGAGATTTTGACATGTAGTTGTTCTCGGCAATTGCTCCTGCATTGCTCTACCTCTTGCATCCATGCAGTCGTACATGAAAAATTACTAACGCAGTTAGCGCTTTATTTAGCGCGCTAGAATGGTTAAATATTTAAGTCGATTGGTATTAGATACTAACAACGCAAAAAAGGGTTCTCTCGAACCCTTTTTTATTGCCTACAGCAAACAATTAAACTTTAAAGCGCTGCACTAGGCGGCTTAATTCATCGGTTAATTGGTTCATTCTTACCGCAACTTCTTCAGTTGAACGTGCCAGCTCGCCACCTTGCATGGTTTGTTCGTTCAATGATGATAAATTATGACTGATTTCTTCAGCTACTGCTGTTTGCTCATCGGTAGCTTGGGCTGTTTGCATAGCCATATCATTCACTTTTACTGATGACTCTTGCATCGCATTAAGTACATCATTGGTTTGCGTAAACGATGCTACGGCTTCATCTGCAAAGCGTTTGCCACCATTAATTGCCGTTAAAGACTGCTCGACACTATTGGCAAACTGCTCAACCATTTTTTGAATATCGTTGGTACTTTCTTGAGTACGCGTTGCCAAGGTGCGTACTTCATCGGCGACCACCGCAAACCCCCGCCCTTGTTCGCCAGCACGCGCCGCTTCGATAGCAGCATTTAACGCAAGTAGATTAGTTTGCTCTGCAATCGCGCGGATCACTTCCAGCACTTTAGCTATATTATCAGAGCTTTGTTGCAGTTCGGTTGATTTGTTACTGGCATGTTCCATATTTTCAGATAGCGCGACTATTTTATCACTCGAATTAGCCACAGCCGTTAAACCTTGCTTAGCCAGTTGCTGTGAGTTATCAGCTTCTTTTGAAGACTGCTGCGCCACATTAGCCACTTCGCGACTAGCAACACTCATTTGATGAACCGCACTGACAATTGATTCTGATGCTTGGCTGAGTTTTTGAGTGATCTGATTATTTTGATTTGCGAACTGACTTAAATCAGTACCTAAATGGTTAAGCTCATTAGCTTGGCCTAAAATATCACGGATCAGTTGCTGCAAATTATCTAAAAAACGATTAAATGCCGTTGCCAGCTCGGCAAATTCATCTTGGCTTTCTATCGCTATACGTCCTGTTAAATTACCATCACCAGAGGCAATATCATTAATTCTCGCAGTCACGTAATGCATTTGCTTCGTTAACTGACGTGGGATCACATAACTGAACCAAGCTGAAATGGCTAACAGCACCACCACCATAGTCAGTAAAAACAATTTCGTTGTAGTTATCTTCTCAAGCAATTTTTGTTTTTCTTGTTTCGACGTCAACTCAGCTTGTTCACCTGCTTTATCTAAAATATCGCGCAGCGCTGCAAACTCTGTATTGGCCTGCTGATTTTTTTGCTTGTTTTGCGGGTCGTTGATAAACGCGTTTGATGCTGATAACCATTTTTCAAAGGCACTATCAAAGCCAGTAAACTGCGTCGTTACTTGCGGGTAGGCTGATAAGAAATGTAAATATTGATTAAAACGATCGGTCACTTGCTGTGCGTTTTCTTGATGATCTTGCAGTTCTTCGGCATTACCTATCTTATTGGTTACTAAGTGTAATTCAGCTACCTTAGCTTGGTAGAGATCACGATCACTATTAACCACTACTGAAATAGCATTTAAAAATCGCTCAGATTGTGCTTCTAACGCATCTTTTTGTAAGTTAATTAAGTGCGTGTAGCCTGCTATCAGTACTATTATCGCAATCCCAAGTAACACAATTGGGAGTGAGCTCTTGATTCGAATACTCTGTAAGTTCATTTTTCACCTTTGCATAAAATACAACATCAGCCACACCTTAATATAGTTCAAACTATCTGAATTACCATTAAAAGCGCCACTGAACATTTAAGCTAATTTGTTGCTGTGATAGGTTTTTGGGATTATTCATCGCCATGCGATTATCTGCTTGGCTGTGTAATGCAGAACCTTCAATCCCTAGTTGCCACTGCGGCGTTAATTGATAACGCCAGGTCGCGGTTATACCTTCACCTTCACTGGCATTAGGATCAAATTGCCAGTCGTCATGATCGGTTACCTCAAAATAATCATAACGCATTGAAATACGATGCTTGGCCATTTTATGACTTACTAATACAAAGTGACTATAGAAGCTATTATTTACACCGCGTTTAGCACCCATAGCGGTAGTGCCCGACATCATTTGCGCAATTAAGCGCGTATTCGCAGTAAATTTATATAGCCACGCGACGCTGCTAAAACGAGTGTCCCATGCATATTGCCCAGTACTTCTATTTAGTGCTGCAGGATCGCCATTATTATCGTAATAATAAAAACGAAATTGTGATTTTTTTAAATAATCCCAGTGAATTCCTGCATAATAACCAAAGCGCCCATCAACCTCTTCAAAGGGCAATACCTGATTTGCCTGATACTGAAGTGCGGTGGTATTAAATGAAGCGATTGGTGCAAACGCAATACTTTCATTAAAGGTCGTTTGGCGGTCATGCATTGCAAAGCCACGCCAAGCTAATAATGTTCCTGCAGGATCATTACCTTTAAATGTCGCGCCAACCAATGCAAAGCTATGGGTACTGTTAAAGCTGCGCCCTGGCCGCTTGATAGTGGCCTCAACCCCAACGGTACGTACCTCTTCACCTATCCATGAGTTTATTGCTGAGTTAGTGTAATTATATGGTGAAAGCCAGCCCATATCTGGATTTTCTAATGATAATAACGGGTAAAAACCACCCACCCGCAGATGCCATTTATAGTTACTCGCTGTTAGCGGCTTATATTGCAAATATGCTTGGCTAAAACCTAAAGTCGGCTGCGGATCTTGATAAGCATTAATAACCCCATGTGCTGACCAAGCGGTGGTTAAATTAGTTCTAAAATCAACGACTCCCTGAGAGAGAACAATGCCATCATTGTCACTATCGTACCGGTATAGCCCTACGCCACCTTGTTGCCAACTTACGTATTGATCACCCTGAACTGCACTTAGTTGCACTAAGCCCTTTACTTGTGCAAAAGCATTGCACGTTAATGTTAGCCCCACTACACCTAGGTAAAAGCAAGCTTTATTCATAATCGTCAAATTCATCAACGCCCACCGCAACACGAGAAATAATCGCCTGTTTTATTTGATAAACAACCGGCGCACTAGTGAGTGAAATGGCTTTGCTTTCAGTTTTGCTGATGTCACTAAATTCGGAGTGCCAAATATTGAGTGTAAAATCTCCGGCCTCAAGCGCCAGCTCAATTTGTCCTTTTTCATTGGTCATTGCGTAATACGGACTATCAACCACCACAATATACCCCAACATCCAATCATGAATATTACAGCCTAATTCAACTACGCCCGTTTGCTCAAAACTGATCGGATCCTGTGGTTGCTCTCGGTATAGCTTTAGCTCAAACGATTTAGCTTTGGAAAACGAATACACGTGGTGCATGATTGAATCTGCATTTGGAAACTCAACTTGAGCATTTTGCGGTACCACCAACACATGGGGAATAAACTGCCGGTCTTTTTGAGTCATTATAAAGGGTGTAGTTGGCGCGGGGAATTCAACACTTTTATCCGCAGGCGTTAACCAGACGACGGCATTAGCGAGCGGCTTTTGCTGTTGATCATTAATGGTGATAGTACCAGCGTAACTATTAAAAACCATTAAACACAATGAAAGAATGAAGGTCTGCTTTAACATTTTAATATCTTCTTATTTAACTTCATTCATTATAAACCAATTAGATTAATCTTTTGTTAATTATATTCTGTTAAAAATATCTCGTTAATTATTTTTCAATATTTAACCTAAGCTAACTAATGAGCTGAATACGTATGCAGTCATCTCGTAATCTAGGCCCTTGCGCTTTATGCTAAATGCTTCAATTAGGTTACACCTCAAGGAACAGCTATGCGATTACCTTTGCTACTTCTGCTTGGACTTTCAAGTGCTTGTTTTGCTAAAGACGCGACGATTCAATCCCCAAACGGAAATATAACAATAACCATTTCGGATCAGCGAGCTACACCAAGTTATAAAATCAGCTTTAACGGCAAAGATGTTATTGAAAATTCAGCTCTTGGCTTCGAATTTAAACAACAAGCCGCCTTTGCTGAAGGTTTTACAATAACCGACGTCAACAACTCCCAACATAACAGCCAATGGCAGCAACCTTGGGGTGAACGCCAAACTATTATAGATAAACATAATGAGCTCGCGGTTACGTTTAAAAAGCCAGCGCCACAAGGCGGCACTTACACGGTTCGTTTTCGAGCTTTTAATGATGGCGTCGGTTTTCGTTACGAAGTACCTAAACAAGCTGGATTTGAAAACATTGAAATCACTAAGGAGCTAACCGAATTTGCAATTAGTGGTGCGGATAAAGCCACCGCATGGTGGATCCCAGCTCGTGGTTGGAACCGTTATGAATATGTTTATAACACCACTCCACTGCAACAAGCTGCTCTTGCACATACTCCATTTACCTTTAAAAACGCTGATGGCGTCCATGTGAGCATTCACGAAGCTGCATTAGTTGATTATGCAGGGATGGTGCTCAATCAACGTCGCCCAGGGACTTTACAAGCCGACTTAACGCCTTGGTCTGATGGTGTTGCGGTTAAAAAACACGGCGCATTTAATACTCCGTGGCGCACCATTCAAATTGGTGACAAAGCCGTTGATTTGATCAACTCAGATATTATTTTAAACCTCAACGAACCAAATAAACTCGGTGATGTATCGTGGGTTAAACCAGGTAAATATGTCGGCATTTGGTGGGGCATGCATATCAATGAGAACACTTGGGGCAGCGGTGAAAAGCACGGTGCGACCACCAAAGAAACCAAGCGTTACATGGATTTTGCAGCTAAATACGGTTTTGATGGGGTACTTGTCGAGGGCTGGAATATTGGCTGGGATGGCGACTGGTTCTTCAATGGTGATGTTTTTAGTTTTACCAAACCTTACGCTGACTTTGATATTGCAGAGCTAACTCGCTATGGCAAAGAAAAAGGCGTACAGCTGATTGGCCACCACGAAACGTCTGGCAACGTAACCAACTACCGCAACCAGATGGAAGACGCCTACGCACTGTACGAAAAATCTAACGTTAGCCAAGTAAAAACAGGTTACGTAGCAGATGGCGGCAACATCAAACGCATTGATGAAAACGGCATTGCTCGCCATGAGTGGCACGATGGCCAATTTATGGTTAATGAATACCTACACAGCGTGCAACTGGCTGCAAAACATAAAATCAGTATTAACACCCATGAACCGATAAAAGACACAGGTCTGCGCCGTACTTATCCGAACTGGATAGCCCGCGAAGGTGCTCGCGGCCAAGAGTTTAATGCATGGGGCACACCGCCAAATCCACCAGAGCATATTCCAATGCTCGCCTTTACCCGTATGTTAGCTGGGCCAATGGACTTTACACCGGGCATTTTTGATATGAGTTTTAATGGATTAGGTGGTGATACAAATCGTCCACAAACCACACTTGCGAAACAACTCGCGTTATATGTCGTAATGTATAGTCCAATCCAAATGGCCGCTGATCTTCCGCGTAACTATTTAGCCAAACCGGACGCATTTAAATTTATTCAAGACGTACCAACAGATTGGCAACAAAGTATCGCACTAGCGGGTGAGGTTGGCGATTACGTGGTGTTTGCTCGCAAAGAGCGTAAGCGTGATAACTACTCTGGTAACGACTGGTTTTTAGGAGCAGTAACCGATGAGCAAGCTCGCAGCATAGAGATAAAACTCGACTTCTTAGAGCAAGGTAAAAAGTTTGAGGCACAAATTTATCGTGATGGTAATAATGCGCAGTGGAAAAACAACCCATACGATTTAAAAATCGAAAAGCGCATAGTCACAGCTGCTGATAAGTTAACGCTTAAACTTGCCACCAGCGGCGGCACAGCAATTAGATTTAAAGCTTTATAATAGCGCGAAGTCGATAGTGAAAATAGGAGGCGTGAGTTTCTCTCGCGTCTTCTTTTTAATAAACAACCGGCAAATAAAGAGCTTCCAATTTATACTGTTAACGTATGAGTTAACCCTTAAAATAATTGTTCAATGCTACAGTTCATGACTTCATTAAACTGTTGGCATCATCATTACTGCAACCAAAAGCAACTATGCTTATATTGATGGCTCTGTTGTATCACCCCCTGAAAATACCTAACACATCCTATAAATAGCACGTGAAATACCGTGTAATAGTTTTATTTCCATTATTGCTCTACTTTTACAGATTAAAAAGTTAGTTAATTAGTAACAGTAGGAATACCAAGCATGGCTGTGAGCCATATATTTAATAATTTTGAAAAATTACGCAGCACTAATAAACAACTAAATGGCAGTCAGCTCAATAATAGTGAACTTGCTTAAAAGGACTTTTAGAGCTAATACCTCTAGAGCCGCTTCAATACTATAAGGAATATAATAATGGCTAAGAAACCCAAAAATCTCAGTATTAAAACGCTAGCAACTGCTAACAATGTGCCATGTTGGTCAAATGACAAAGATGTTGAACTAGCCTGCCAGCGGTTAACTGAAATGTTTGTTGGCCTTGGTCAAGTGCCGCGTATAGACAAAGGTCAACAGCCAGCACAACGAGCTGTATTTAGAAAGCAACATGGCATCGCTTACGGCCACTTTATTATCAATCCAGATATAGACCCACAATTTAAAATTGGCATTTTTGCAGGCAAAGAATACGAATGTGCAGTGCGCTTTTCAAGTGATACGTTACCATCATCACCAGATTTACACAGCACATTAGGATTGGCAGTGAAGCTCTTTGGAGTAGATGGGCCAAAGCTGATTGGCGAAGGTGATACCGCAGATTTTATTTTTCAAAACATGGATCGATTTTTTACCAAAAATGCGCAACAGATGTGCCAATTCACCACTGCAGGCGTGATCGATAAAAACTATGATGCCTATTTAAATAATCCAAAACACATACAAACAGCCAATATTTTACAGGCTATGCAAAAAGTTGAAGCAAGCTGTTTAAGCGCTAATTATTGGGCAATATTACCGTTCAAATTAGGCGAACAACAGATTGTAAAATATCGCTTAGTGCCTGAAGGCAGTGAACTTGGTGCACCCAGTGTCGATAATAATTACCTCGCTTTAGATTTGCAGCGACGTTTACGTCAAGGCAGTGCAACATTTCGCTTTGAAGTACAATTAAGAACAAACCCAAAAACAATGCCACTTGATGATGCACAAGCCGTGTGGAGCTGTGAAGAAAGCCCATACGTATGTATTGCGCGGCTGCATTTAGCACAACAAAATATTACCGCGATTGGTCAAGCTGAGCTTGGTAATAACTTAGCGTTTAATATTTGGCGTACTTTAACCGCCCATGAGCCTCTAGGTAGCATTGCATTGGCTCGAAAGTCAGCCTATGCGGCCAGTGCTCATGCCCGACATACAGCCAACGGTCAGCAGCTACAAGAGCCTAAACAGTTAAGTGAATTTAAGCCACAGCAAGATCAAGATACTGACTCTGAGTGTATTGTTTATGCCGGTATTTATCCGCCTATTGGTGTAATGCGCGTAGGTAATAGTAAAAAAGGCTACTTTATTGGCCCGCAACAACCGCAGCCCATAGCTCATACTGATGAATACAGTTACCGAGATAAAACAGGTGCATTAAAGCGCCAAGCAGCTGAGTTTAGAATTTACGGTTTTAATGCCGCTGGTAAAGCGATAAAAGAACTAACCCTCGATAATGCAGACATTACTTGGCATGCTGAATTAGCAAATCAAAAAGCCTGCTGGTACGAATTTCAAATTGCTTTAGATATTCCAGAAGCCGCAGATGCGCCGCCATCGTTACTGCGTAATAACAATGTAGCCGATCGTAGCAAGCTGTTAATCAAAGGGGGCAAACACAGTATAAGCGGCAAAAACGTAAAATCTAAGCATGAGTTTATTGGCCAATTTATGGATCAGGATGTGTATTTAGGCGAAATGCGCAGTGATCAATACGGTCGCTTACTCATGCTCGGTGGTCATGGCGTGTCACGCAACGTAAACGGCGATATAGCCATTACCTTTGCAAATAATGAAGGCTGGTATGATGACACCTCAGATGGCCCAATTACAGCAGAGGTTGTATATCAGGGGATATCGCTAAGAGTAGAACCCGCTTGGGTTATTTGCGCGCCACCGGATTATGCACCGATGCAAAAATCAGTACGCACCATGTGGGATTTAATGCGCGATGTTGCTGTAGATGCTGGTATGCTGGCAAGACCACAGCGACCTTCCTTTAGTAACGACATTCAACCCATATTTGACCGAATGACGGATTTACAATGGGTTAATGACGGATTTGCTGGCGCATTTGGCTGGGGGGGGCAGTTTAATTACACCACCAATGAATGGCTAGAAAAGCTTAGCGATCCCTCTCCTGCCTATCAGGAATTACGCCGTACACTGTCTAATAACTTTCGTCGTTTTGATGTTCCCGGTGCGCAAGCTCCACAACTATGGCCTTGGCTGTATGGCGACGCGATTAGCATTCCTCCCACGGGCTCAGTGCGCCAGCATGCAACGCTATCAAATTTGCAGTTGAGCTTTTTAGAGCAATGGGTGAAAGGTGATTTTATTAATGATTACACTCCTCAATCAGCTTGTCCGGCACATGCAAATGTAACCGCGTTAGATGATTATCCAATTGCTGAGCAGCCAGAACTACTTACTCGCGGCGCGATGGAGTTTTGCCTTGCTGATGCATTTCACCCGGGCTGTGAAATGACTTGGCCAATGCGAACTGCAGGCATGTATATGTCGGCATTTCGACTCAAACACACCCAAGCGGACTTACAAAGTGACCGTTACTATTATGGTCCTGTGATGAATAGCGACGTTTATACCCTCGCGCAAGGACCTTTATTTGGTGGTCAAGTAGCAGGCGGGATAACACGCTGGATGGCTATTCCTTGGCAAACTGATACCGCGAGCTGTAGAGATGGCTACAGCTCTGAGTACGATCCATTTTTACCGACATTTTGGCCTGCTCGAGTGCCAAATCAAATAATGAATCAGTTCCGCTATCAACAAGTGCTTGATACCTCATTACCTGACAGTACTCGTCAACAGGCTTTTGCTTATCGTACTGATTGGCTTGATGATTTACCTCTGCACGGTAATCCTGCCACATATACAAACCAAATCAATAGTATGATAGACAACTTTGCTGAACTTGCGATTGTACAACCGCATATCGGCGTAATAGGCGATGCACAATTTCCTAGCGCAATGCAGGTTGGTATATTGCCCAACAATCCACAAGATGAGGCACAAGTTAACTTAGCGAGTAAAGCGATACAGCATACAAAAGCGACTCTCTCGGCTGAACATGCTTCACATCGTAGTCAAACCAACTTAGGTGTTACCGAAAAAGCGAGCCGTTTTCATCGCAACAAAGGACGCTAAAGCAATGCTGCAAGAGACCGAATTACAAACGGATGTTGTGATCATTGGTGCAGGTGTGGCAGGTTGTATCGCCGCACTTGCTTTATGTGATTCATATCAAGTTACTTTGATTGATAAGTCTGAGATGCCCGAAGAGCGAATTGGTGAATGCTTAGCACCTGCCGCACGGCGTATTTTACAACAGTTAGATTTGTTAACTGAATTTGAAAACCAACTGGTGGCCAACGTACTTACCCCACAGCATTTACACAATGCAGGATTGCAAATAAGTTGGGGCCAATCAACACCCTATGTTACTGATAATCTCAGTAACCCGGATGGTTTAGGTTGGCGCTTGGATCGTCAAGTATTTGAGAGCTTTTTACGCGAAAAAGCGCTGCAACGGGGTGTCCGCTGTATTTGGCCTGCCAAATTAGCACACAGCGAATACCAAGGGCAACGCTGGCAAATAACACTAACACAGTTACAACAAGAGCAAACAATCAACATTGCGAGTCAATTCGTAATTGATGCCACTGGCCGAGAGGCTCATTTTGCAAAAAAATACACCGCTCGCAAACAACATGACCGTCTAATATCTTGCTGGGCAACCGTGGCTAATACTATTGAAAATCAACTAGGCAGCATTTGTGCCACGCAAAACGGCTGGTGGTACAGTGCACCATTACCAAACCAACGTCGTGTTTTAGCATTTCAAACGGATCCGGATTTGCTGACCAAAGGCTTACAACGTGATACAAAGTTATTTACTCAACATGCGCAATGTTATGCCAATCAAGCGAAGATTCTCGATGTATGCCAACAGCCAATAACACTGCACGGTATCGTCAGCGCGAACTCCACTCGCTTAGAGTGTTTTGCAGGCCAACAATGGGCCGCTTTAGGTGATGCAGCACTGAGCTTTGATCCAATCTCATCGCAAGGAATTTTTAATGCTATGGCAAGTGCGATGCAACTTGCCGATCTGATGAAAAAACTCGAGATAGTCAATAAAATAGAACACGATAGCCAGCTACAATTTAAAAAACTATACCAGCAACAAATAGAACAGATTTGGCATCGTTATTTAGATCACAAACACTATTTTTACGCTCAAGAGCAACGCTGGTCAAACAGTCCTTTTTGGCAGCGCAGACAGCAGCCGAGTAGTATAAAAGTATATGATAGTATATACAGCTAACTCACTTTGACTGGTAAATAAACCTCAGCATTTAAACCGCCTTCAGGGCGATTAACCAGTTTTACTTTACCACCATGCATATCAACTATGCGCTTAATGATCGCAAGCCCTAACCCACTACCTTCACTGCCTCGCGCAGCATCGCCTTGTTTAAAAGGTTCAAATACCGTTTCAAGTTCACTTTCAGGAATACCTGGGCCATGATCTTTTACAATCACCATAGCGTATTTTTTATCACGACTTAGCGCAGTTTCAACATCAATATCACCATCCGAATAACGGATCGCATTTTCAATCATGTTGGTAATAACTCGCTTGATTGCCACCATACTTAAAGGAATGTTACTAATACTAGGATTTTCGCTAAAAGTGATAGTGCGTTGATGTTTTTGTTCTGAATGCACCACTTCTGACACTATCGCGTTGAGATCTTCAAGCGCTAACTCCTCACGTTTGTGATGACGCAAATACTCAATAAACTGATCAATAATGGCATTCATGTCTTCAATATCGTAGATGATCCCTTCACGCAGATAATCTTCTTCATCCGACATCATTTCGGTAGCAAGGCGAATGCGCGTCAGCGGCGTACGTAAATCATGAGACACCCCAGCCATAAGTAGACGGCGGTCGTTCTCAAGCGCTGCTATACCACGTGACATTTGATTAAATGCGCGGGTTACTTCGATGACTTCAGTTGAGCCGTGTTCCTCTAATTTTGTAGAAAAATCTCCAACCCCTACTTTTACCGCCGCTTGTTGCAGCGCTTTTAAAGGTCGATTCAAATGACGTGCGAACAGCCAACCACCGAGTACACTTAAAAAGCCGATACTAGATAAATAAAAGGTTAGAAATTCGAGATTATTTTCTTTAAAACCAGTTAGCGGTACTTTAACCCAGTAACCCGGTGCTTGCGGCGCTTCTACCCAATAAACAAGCGGATCTGTTTGGCTAATACGCACTCGGGCTGAACCATGCAGTTGCTCAGACATACTACGCGACAACATCGAATATTCACGAGTTTGCGCCAAACCTTCGCTCATCGCTTGGCGCTGGGTCATAACTTCGATACCGGTTATTTCAAAAAACTTTTCAGACACCTCATCACTTATTTCAACGCCATCTTCCCAGTCTATAAACACAGTTTTGATTTGTTTTGCGAGAATAAGGTTAACTTGCTCAATAGTAGGCTTAACTACGTAAAGGCTAACCGTGATGTAAGACACTACTTGGTTGATCAACAATAGTGCCGCCACTAAAAACACCGTTTGTCCAAATGCACTTTTGGGGAACATACTCATTATGGCTATTTTTCACCATCTGGAACAAATACGTAACCTAAGCCCCATACAGTTTGAATATAACGTGGATTAGCGGCATCGACTTCGATCATGCGACGCAAACGTGAGACTTGTACATCGATACTACGCTCTAATGCACTGTAATCTCGACCACGCGCTAAGTTCATTAACTTATCACGACTAAGCGGCTCTCGTGGATGTGTAACAAGCGCTTTCAATACCGCAAACTCACCACTGGTCAACGACATGGTTTTGTCGCCTTGGCTCATTTCACGGGTGGCTAAATTAAGCGAAAACTCACCAAACGAAATATGATTTTCTTCTGCTGACGGTGCACCTGGCACTTCTTTTGAACGACGACGCAAAATAGCTTTAATACGCGCTAATAATTCACGCGGGTTAAATGGTTTCGGGATGTAATCATCAGCACCAAGCTCTAAACCGATAATACGATCAACCTCATCACCTTTAGCCGTTAACATGACAATTGGAATTTCATTTTCTTTTTGGCGTAACCGCTGACAGATAGATAAGCCATCTTCACCGGGTAGCATTAAATCAAGTACCATCAAGTGAAAGTTTTCTCGTTCTAACAGCCGATCCATTTGTTCTGAATTAGCAGCTGTACGCACAATAAATCCTTGTTCTACCAAGTAGCGCTCTAACAAGCTGCGTAAACGCATATCATCATCAACGACTAATACTTTTGTGGTTTCATGTCCCATTACTTTCATTCTTATTTTTCTGTACTGTTATGATTAATATAAATGAAAAACATGATAATAAAAAACTAATTAGGTCACTAGATTGTTACTGAACATTTCAAGCCCACAAAAATGCTGGCGAGAACAAAAATCAGCTCGACAAGCCAACAAGATTTTTATACCTTGCCTAGGTGTTTCTCAAGGTAATAATTTAAACGTGAAAACTAATTTAATCACCCGCGAAGGGTATTTACAGCTGCAACAAGAACACGACCACTTATGGAATGTTAAACGCCCTGAAGTCACCAAAATAGTGAGCTGGGCTGCTAGCCTTGGTGACCGTTCAGAAAATGCTGATTACCAGTACAATAAACGTTTGTTAAGACAAATAGATCGTCGCGTGCGGTATTTACGCAAACGCATGCCAGATCTAAAAATAATTGATTACTCGCCGCAGCAAGCTGGTAAAGTGTTTTTTGGTGCATGGGTCGAAATAGAAAATGAACAAGGTGAAGTGCTGAAGTTTCGCATTGTTGGCCCTGATGAGATTTATGACCGCAAAGATTATATCTCGATTGATTCGCCGATGGCGCGCGCATTATTGAAAAAACAAGTGGATGATGAGTTTTATGTTACAACTCCGCAGGGCAAAAAAGAGTGGTACGTTAACAGTATCAGTTACCCTGGGGCTTCATAAATCCTCAGTAAAACGATAGATCCTCGCTTCTCATTATTCAGATAAGGTTAATTATTGATTGTCTAAAGTGAATTTGTAGACTATAAATAAAAGTACTCAAGTAAAGCATTTCGCGCTTGAGTTGAATATTAGAAGGTAGTAGTTATGTCAAACGTAATACATCGCATAGTAAGTAATGCCGTGTTATTTACACTTTTAATGAGTGTGAGTTTGACTGTAATTGCTCAAGGTTTTGACGACCACGACCATTTATCCCCAACCGCAAACTATGTTGCTTGTGACATTCCTGACCAAGCTAATCTTGACGTTGACTTAGACACACACGTTGACGGGATCTCTATCAGGGTGCTTCAACCACTCCCTGAAAACATTTTATCACTTTATGTGAGTACCACTTTCGTACAACCTTTTAGCTATGCGTATCAGCGTGGACCACCGGCTTATTTTATTTAATTTATCGCTTAAAAACTTGATTAAATTTAATAACATAATTGGTGATTACTATGGCTAACTTTAAAGAACTTCGTACTCAAGACATTTCTAAAGGCGTTTTATCTCACACTTACCGTGACACTCAGCCGTTAATTGATTTAACGTCTCCGGCTTTGAAAATGGTCAATAATTTTACTCAAAAAGACCCGCTACGTGCTCATTTTGAAACCAGCATTGTTGATGCATTAAAACAGATCACTAGCCAACATACAGACTTTATTTTAGTAGTAGATGACAAAGAAAAATTACTTGGTATAGCATCTAGTGCGGATCTACAAAGCTCAAAAATTATGATTTTAGCACAGCGCTTAAATGTACCTCGCAACGAAGTTAACTTACTTCATGTAATGACACCACTTAGCCACTTAACTGGCGTAAGTATGCAAAGCTTAAGCTATGCTTGTATTGGTGATGCACTACAAACAATGGAACAAAACGGTATTATGTTTTTACTGGTTACTACCGCACATAATGAAATTTGTGGTTTAATTTCAGCTCGAGAAATTGCTAAAACATTACAAATTCCGTTACATATCACACCTATCGCGCACAGTTTTAGTGAAGTAATGCAACATATTGAACACCCCCATTAAGCACTGATACATGTTTAATTGAACCACCTCTTTAAAAGGCCTTAAAGTATATAAATAGCATACTTTAAGGCCTTTTTATTAAGCCCTGCTGTGATATTATTCAAGCAATTAATTACGCCAAAACTATCGTTCTGGTCTTCAAATTGTTTAATAAGGTTTTTGCATGAGCAATATCTCTGCACGTTTAGCCACTGAGCTGAATGCTCAAGAGCAACAAGTTATAGCTGCTACAAAATTACTCGATGAAGGTTCAACAGTGCCTTTTATTGCCCGCTATCGTAAAGAAGTAACGGGTGGTTTAGACGATACCCAATTACGATTGTTAGAGCAGCGTTTATCGTATTTAAGAGAGCTGGAAGAACGTAGAGCCTTCATTCTTTCGACGATTAAAGCGCAAGATAAACTCACCACCAGCTTAGCTGCCGATATTAATAATGCGGACAGCAAGACTGAACTTGAAGATTTATATTTACCTTACAAAGCTAAGCGCCGCACTAAGGGACAAATTGCTATTGAAGCTGGTCTTGAGCCGTTAGCGAATGCTTTATTTAATGATGCTTCTTTAGATCCTGAGCAACAAGCCGCTGGCTACCTAAATGCAGAAGCCGGCTTTGCTGATGAAAAAGCAGTTCTGGATGGCGCTAAATTTATTTTAATGGAACGCTTTGCTGAAGATGCCAAGCTGCTCGCCAAATTTCGTAGTCACATCAGTCAGCACGGTCAAATCGAAGCAAGCTTAATCAAAGGCCAAGAACAAGCTGGCGCTAAATACCGCGATTATTTTGAGCATCAAGAAGCGCTTAAAAAAGTGCCTTCGCACCGCGCTTTAGCTATGTTGCGCGCGCGCAACGAGGGTATTCTACAGTTAACAATCAACCCTGAGCCAAGTTCAGAAAACCCGGCCCATATGTGTGCCGTGATGATTGCCGATCATTACCGCCTTGATATTAACAACCAAGTAGCCAGCCCTTGGTTACTCACTGTCGTGCAGTGGGCCTGGAAAATTAAGCTAGGCTTACATTTAGAAAACGAATTTTTAGCAGCCATGCGTGAAAAAGCCGAAACAGGCGCTATCGATGTGTTCGCTAAAAACTTAAAAGACTTACTTATGGCTGCCCCTGCTGGGCCTCGCATAACATTGGGCCTAGATCCTGGTCTGCGCACTGGCTGTAAAATTGCCGTTGTTGATAGCACTGGTAAGTTATTAGCCACACAAACTATCTTCCCACATGCACCACAAAATCATTGGGATAAATCAGTACGAACGCTAGAGCAGTTATGCCGCCAACATAAAGTCGAACTAATCGCTATTGGTAACGGCACCGCTTCACGCGAATCAGACAAACTGGTTGCTGAATTAATCAAAGCAAATAGCGAGCTAAAACTCAATAAAATTATGGTCAGTGAAGCTGGCGCATCGGTGTATTCAGCATCAGAATTTGCTGCTAATGAGTTTCCTGATTTAGATGTGTCGTTACGTGGTGCGGTTTCAATTGCGCGTCGCTTACAAGATCCACTGGCTGAACTTGTGAAAGTGGAGCCTAAGTCAATTGGTGTAGGTCAATATCAGCACGATGTATCACAAAGCCAACTAGGGCAAACTCTGACTTCTGTTGTTGAAGATTGTGTGAACTCGGTAGGTGTAGATTTAAATATGGCCTCAGTGCCATTGCTTGCGCGTGTTTCAGGGTTAAATAAAACCTTAGCGCAAAATATTGTTAATTATCGCGATGCTAACGGTTCATTCACTAAACGCTCAGAGCTAAAGAAAGTAGAGCGTTTAGGGCCAAAAGCATTTGAACAAGCCGCCGGTTTCTTAAAAATTAGTAATGGCAGCGACCCACTTGATAAATCATCAGTTCACCCGGAAGCTTACCCTATCGTTAAACGCATTTGTGAACAAAATAGTCTCGATGTAAATAACCTAATTGGTAACTCAGAGCTGCTGAATAAGTTAGTTGCCAATGACTACATTGATGATAAATTTGGCTTACCAACGGTTACCGACATCATCAGTGAACTTGATAAACCTGGACGCGACCCTCGTCCTGATTTTAAAACAGCAGAGTTTAAAGCAGGTGTTGAAAAAATCAGTGACTTAAAGCCAGGGATGATTTTAGAAGGCGTGGTTTCAAACGTAGCTAACTTTGGTGCTTTTGTTGATGTGGGTGTGCACCAAGATGGTTTAGTACATATTTCAGCGATTACTAATAAGTTTATCTCTGATCCGCGTGAAGTAGTTAAAGCAGGTGATATTGTAAAAGTAAAAGTAGTGGAAGTTGACGCTGCCCGTAAACGTATTAGTTTTACCATGCGTTTAGACGATGACATTGATACCAGCAATAAACCTGCTCCATCAGTCAGTCAAAAGCCGCAAGCCAATAATCGTAACAATGCTCAGCAACCTCGCGCTGCAAAACCAACACGCGATACCGGTAATGCAATGATGGGTAATGCATTTGCAGACGCCTTCGCAAATGCAAAAGTGAAAAAATAACGTTTAAGCAAAAACGCCACAAACTCAGTTTGTGGCGTTTTCTATTCTGCGATTTAAATCTGATTTAAAAGTAATAACGTAAGGTCGCTGCAATATCAGCATACTCATCAACGTAACGGTATGAAGCACCTAAAATTGCTTTTTCAGTCAAGGTGTAATTAAAACCCGCTTTTAAAACAACGTTATTGTCACTTTCTTCATCATGTAAACGCTCGTAACCTAAGCCTGCATTTACTTCGAATTTATCCGTGACTAAATGCCTAACTTGCACATTAGCAGAGAGGATATCAGCACTATCTGAGTCCGAGTAAGCTGATTCTGACGATGAGAATACTTGGCCATTAAACCTTTCTTCGACTAGGTTTATGAAGTCAGTGCTGTACTTCAGTCTACCTAGATTGATACTGTAATCTAAATTGGTAACTGCAGATAAACGTTGAATATAACCCGCACTGAGCTCTAATCTAGTAAATTCAGCGTCTAGCTTTCCTTCAGTGTATAACTGTGACGTTCCGACATACTCACCGTTTTGAAAGATATCACGATAATCCTCAGAGACACTATTTGACAGATCATCTGATGTGCTTGCATATAAACCGGTTAGATACCAATTACTACTTACTTGCTTGCTAAGCTTAACTGCATAACCATCAAAGCTAAGTTCATCCAAGTCATCTACGTCCATTTTTGCATAGCCAACTTCGACATAGTCATAACTTAAGCCAGCCGTTTCATTCGCCACCGCTGTTATTGAAAAAAGTGATAAAGCACCTGCGATTACTGCATATTTCATTTAATTGTCTTCCATAATAAAAATCGTAGGGAAAATAGCAGTTACAGTAATATTTCACAATTAATTGCATACATCTTTAGGTAAATAAATGTGAATAACCACACTTAAAAAATGATTTATTTGGATTTAAATTGAGGAAACACATATTACGAGGGAGCAACTATATGGTTGCAGAAAAGCCAGACTGTCCATAAGGCGAGGTGGCGGCTTGATAAAACTGCGCAATGCGACCTGCACGCTGCTCAACTTCAATATCGCGCTTAGCCGTTGCGGTTTCTGATTCAGCAGTAGTTGCAACTTTCTCATCCTTTGTTAATTCGTTATCTACTTTGAACGATGCTGATTGCGTACTGCTTTCATCATCACTGTCTATATTACTAAGCTCTGCTTGCGCTGCAGCGAGCTTTTGAGTGGCATCAGCAGCAATCGAACGATCAGCACCAGAAGGCTCTGCCGGCGCTAAAGCTGCAGCACGTACCGTTTGCATTTTCTCTATTGTAGCTCGCGGGTCACCTGCTATTTCAGCAACGTCAATTTGTACTTCGCCGCCAACAGCGTAATTGGTACCATCAGGTCCACGTTGGTACTCATAACTTGGCGAACCTGCGTGTTGACCACCAACTGATGAATGAGCTTGCTCATGAATACGTACTTCAGTATCACGCGCTTTTAACTCTTTAATTTGCTCAGCGTCTTGTTGCTCTTGCTGAGCTACTTGCTCTTTTTGCTTTGCCTCTTTCTCTTTATCTTGTTGTTGCTGTTCATTTTGCTCTGGATTTTGCTCTGCATCTCCCTGCTGACGCTCTTGAATTACTTTTTCGTCGGCAAGTTTACCCTTGGCATCATAAGTGCCGGTATCAGTTGTACCGGGTTGTTTAGTTTTTTCATTATCACCGAGCGCTTTGTTTTCAGCATTAGTCGGTTTTGTAGCTGCAGGTGGCGGGATAACTTCCCGAAGTTGGTTGTCACGCCGAGCGGTTTCCGTATAAACATTTGCGGTGTTTATATTAATATTTGGAAATGGCGTGACAATGTTCATGGCAAATTAAACACGAATATCAATCAAAGTCCCCAGTACTTCGTCCGCGGTTTGAATTGATTGCGTATTGGCTTTGGCATTAAACTCTTCGACCTTTAAATTGACCAAGGCTTCATCAATACGTGGTGGTTGTGACACAGGAGCGGTTACCGCTTCTTCCGGACGAGCAGCTTGCAGCTGGCGCTGTTGGGCAAGCTGAGCGTCGTCTTGTTGCTCAATGCTGGCGCGATTTATTTCTGCGCTGGCTTTCTCTATACCCTGACTGGCACGATTAAAACCTTCAACACCGTTATTAAACACAGATCCGATTGGCATACAACACCTCCACCAATGATATATTGGTTAATTATCGCTCATAAAACAGTCAAAATAAAGCTTTACTGCAGAGTTTTTCAAACCACCGTAAAGTTACTTTTCAAAGCATTGATTTGACGGCAGATAAAAACTCTTTTTTATGGGATATAAAAGGTGCGTGTGACGCCTTATCGATCACTTCATACTCAAAATCGTGTTTTAAAACTTTCATTTTGGTTACTGCGCGATACGGTACCAATGCATCTAAACGGCCAAATACAGCACGGATTGGCACTGGACAACAGGCAAAAGCATCGCGTAAATCATCTTGCTGTAAAATATCCAAACCAGCAGTTAATGCGCACTCTTGTGGAGCCGGAAATTCATTGAGTAACTGTTTAAGTTGTTTAATATCATCTCGGGCATTTTCACTGCCCATCGCCTGTATTGCCAAAAAGCGATCGATGGTTTTCTCGCGATGAGTGACTAACTGCTCTTTAAATGCAGCTAATACATTTGCTTTTATTCCTGGCCAATCATCGCCTTCAGCAAATAATGGAGTTGCAGCAACTAATATCACTTTCGCGACTTTTTCAGGCCAGTGCTTTGCAATATAAAGAGCAAATAAACCACCTAAAGACCAGCCCATTAAGGTAGTGTTTGGCTGTAATTGATTGCTTAATTGTAATGCAGCGGCATGCAAAGTATACGGCTTTGGCGATGTTTGATTATTACCGTAACCGGGTAAATCAACACTGCGTACTGTATCGTTATGCATAAATTGAAGCTCCGGCAAGATCAACTGCCATACGCCTTGATTCATCCCCCAACCATGTAATAACACCAGCTCATTTTGCATTTTTTATAACCTTGCTCCAAACTTAGCGCTCATAATAGCGTTTGAGGGAATGAATGCAATGACTGCTTTTCATCAATGTTTTCAACAGCTGGGCGATTGGTTTTTTCCTTCTTTTTGTGTGCAATGCCAAAGTATTATCCGTACCAAACATAGTTTATGCGAACATTGTTTAGCTGATTTGCCGCTATTAGATATAACCACACATGCTAATTTACTGTATCGCCCAGATGTGGTTGAGTTATTTCCTGATTGCCAATTCGATTACCTGTTCGCTTGCGCGTGGTATCGTCCCCCTTTTGATGGTTGGCTCACGCAACTTAAATTTAGTAACCAGATTCATTATAAAAACGCATTGTCGTTAATTATTAGCCAACAACTGACTGTTAGTAAAAAAAATAGCGAAATATGGCCAGATTTATTTATTATTTTACCTCTACATCAGCAGCGTTTTTTAAAGCGAGGCTTTAACCAAGTATCACAATGCTGGTTGCCATGTTTAGTAAATGAAAATATTGATTCTCAGAGTTTACAGCGTACAAAGAAAACCCAAGCACAGTCATCACTTAGCAAAGCTAAACGAGTAAAAAACTTACATGGCGCATTTATATGTAATACCGATATGAGCGGAAAAACAGTTGCTATAATTGATGATGTGATGACAACAGGAGCAACTCTTAATGCAGCTACCGTCGCCCTTAAAAAGGCTGGTGCTAAGCAAGTTTGGGCATTTGTAACCTGCTTAACACCATTAGGACATTAATACTTAAGCTAATTAATTAATCGGCATTCGCTCTAAATGTGTGACCAAAAAACAATGCATTGCTCAATAAACGACTGGTGCCGTACCAATAGCCCCTAAATACCGGATCATCTGTCATACCAATCACACTGCCACGACCATACGAATGTGCCACTAAACCAGCCGCTCCCGCTACTTGCTCAACATTCACATCATCGGTAAAGCCCGCTAGTAATGGCTTTTGCGTATACTGCAACACATTTACAAATGGTGCAGCTGACATTTCAAGTAACCAAGTACTATTTTTAAATACTGGTAAGGTGTCACGCTGTAATGAAAAAGTAAGTGGGTGCGTTAAATCGGCTTTAGTATTAAATATCGCTCCAGCAATACGTTGACGCCCAGCTAAATGATCTTTATCACCATAGTTTAAGCCATCCGTTTTGAAGGCGCTGGCAACATCTCGGCGTGATAAATAACTGGTTTTTAATAGTTGTTGATCGACTAAAAACTTAGCCCCACCTTTGTGGCCCCAAATAACTCCACCTTTACGTACCCAAGTTTTAATTGCTATTTTGTCAGCATCTGAAAGCTTATTGTAATTTCCATGAGCCAAAACAATGTGGCTGTAATCACTAAGTTCAAGATCACCAAAACGTTCCATTTCCACAATGGTAGGTGCCACACCAACAAAGCGATCTAAGTAATACCACACTTCACCTACTTCATATTGACTAGTCCCTTGGCCACCAACGAGTAATACTTTCGGCGCTTTAACTACCGCTAACGTCCGCGAGCCTAAATCGACACCCTTTGCCGTTAAGCCAGAAGTAATAGGCGTAATTGCAATACCAAACTCATTTTGTGCACTATTTAATAACGACACCCATTGCGGATTTTTTTGAATCCCAGCAGGAATAATAATACTACCCGCAGCAAATTCCTGTGTACTTGCAAGCGATTTAGCTGATAACGGGCTGAGCGCCACACGAGCTTGCACACCTTGCTGTAATAATTTATTAAGCATTTTCGGAGCTAAATAATCATCCCATTTAAAGCCAAACGCATACTGTGCATCTAACGCAGCAAATTGTGGTTTTTCAGGCTGTTGCCATGCATTTTTACTAACGTCTAAGCCCCAGCCACTTTTAATTGCTGCAAACTCCAAGTTAAAAGCATGGGCTAACGTCCAGCCGGATACATCATAAAAAGTGTTATCAACAAAACGCTTTTGCTCACTAAAAATGGCTTTAACTAAGCGATATTGCGGCTGGGCTAATGGCACAAAATAACTTTTCGCAGAAAAATTCTTACCATCCGCTTTTACTGCTTTATTAAGTGGATAAGCTTTGATCTGATGCTGTTTCAATAAATCTAAAAAAAGTGCGCTACGTGTTGTATCTGCACCGCCTTGCACTACATAACCTTTATAATCTTCATCATTAGCAAGCTCTATAGCATTATTGTAAAAACTAGCTTGGTAATCGAGTAATGCTTGGCGATTATCTATCGCAGCCTGAAATGTAGATAGGCTCGTAAGCAGCTGGTTTTTAATCGTAAATGCAAAACTCAGCGGTCCATTTATGGTTTCTTGCAGATGACCACGAGAACTTGCTTGCTCAAATAAAATACCCACACCACCATTTACATCTGGATAAGTTGAACCTTTGCCATAGTAAAAATCATCAAAGCTTTCTTCGGTAAAATATAACGCGTTGTGTTCATCCAATGTTTTAGCATGATAGTTACCTATTGCCTTCGTGAGACTGACATTTTCATCAGGGGTGATCGGGTGCTTACGTGATGGAATACCTGGCTGAAAGAAAAAAGTGCTATTGGGACCCATTTCATGGAAATCAGTAAGAATATTGGGTTTCCAGTAATGAAACTTAGCAATACGAGCACGAGATTCAGGGTGTTGTAGCAGCAACCAATCACGATTTAAATCAAACCAGTAATGGTTAGTACGGCTACTTGGCCAGCTTTCAATATGCTCCCGAGTTTGTGGATCAGACGATAAGTTCATACCGCGATTACTATTCGCCCAATTCGCAAAGCGTGCTAAACCATCGGGGTTTAATGAAGGATCGAGTAAAATAACCGTGTTATTTAATAGCGTATCAATTTCTTTACCTTGCGCCGCAGCTAAATAATAAGCCACTAGCAAGGCTGAATTACTACCAGAAGATTCATTGCCATGAACGCTATAACCCATCCAAACGACCGCTGGCTGATCGGTTTCTTTGGCTTTTTCTGGATCGGCTAAACGCGCCAAGTGCGCCTTACGTGTTTGCTCCACATTCGCCAACTTATCAGCTGCGGTGATAGTTAGCATAACGAGCGGGCGCTGCTCATGGGTACGACCAATGACTTCAAAATTAATACGGTCACTTTTTTGTGCCAATATTTCCATATAACGAACGAGTTGATCATGACGTACGTGCCACTGCCCGACTTCATAGCCTAAAACCTGCTCTGGAGTGGGAATAGTTGGATCAAATTTCACATCATCATTGAAATAATATGAAAGCGGTTGTGCTAAACAAGAAAAGCTTAGCAATAGTGTAAAGATTGTTATTATCAAACGCATAGAAAACACTCAGTAAATGATCAATGTTTGCACGCTACCATTGCTTAAAATAGATGCCAAATTTTTACGCTCAACACTGGCGACAACGCGATGAGCGGAGTATGATAACCAGTATCCGAGTAATTTAGTCAAGTATAGTTGTTTTATGATTTCTATTTCCGAAACCGCACAATCGCATTTTGCAAAATTATTAGCTGACCAAGCTGAAAAAACAAATATTCGCGTATTTGTTGTTAACCCTGGCACATCACAAGCGGAATGTGGTGTATCTTACTGCCCTGAAGATGCAGTAGAAGCCACCGATATTCGTCTTCCTTTTAACGGCTTTGATGCTGTAGTTGACACAGAAAGCGCGCCATTTTTAGAAGAAGCTGAAATTGACTTCGTTACCGACAAAATGGGCACTCAGTTAACACTTAAAGCCCCCAATGCTAAAGCCCGTAAAATCGGTGATGACGCAGGACTTAACGAACGTATTCAACACATGTTAGAAACAGAGGTTAACCCTCAGCTTGCTAACCATGGCGGCCAAGTAAGCCTTGTAGAAGTAACTGCTGAAGGTATTGCTGTTCTTCAATTTGGCGGTGGCTGTAATGGTTGTTCTATGATCGATGTCACACTAAAAGAAGGCATTGAAAAAGAAATGATTGCTAAGTTCGATGAAATCACCGGTGTTGCTGATATTACTGATCACAAAGCTGGCGATCATTCTTACTATTAATAGTAGGCAGTCATGCTAAAGCCGCTGATATATCGCTTAGGTTCAGAGCCTAAGCTCAGTTTAAAGCGCTTTTTACGCGGCTTAGCACTGTTTGTGCTAGCCGTGATATTAATCACCCTCGGCTATTATAGCCACTACAGCTTACAAATCATCGGCTTAGTAATTTTAGCCATCGCACTATTCTTCGCCGCTTGGGGCTACTTAGGTATCTTTGCTAATCGCTTTTCGCAGGTATTAGACAGAAAAGATTCCCGTCCAGAAGAAGATCCTGATCTTTGGAAATAACTAGGATGCTTTTCATCAGCTAAAAGTAAGCAATGAATTTTCAATCATTTTACTTTTATATTCGTTACTAGTGTATCAAGCTTATTTGCATCAAACCCCACGATAGTGACATCATTAAACGTGATCACAGGAATTGAATCGATATTATTTTCCTTTAATAATTTACTACCTGTAGAGCTAAGCTCAATATCTATATTTTTGTAGTTGACATTTCTTTTATTCAAATATTCTTTTGTCGCTTGACAAGCTTTGCACCATTCAGCTGAGTAAAGTGTAATTTCATTTGTTGGATTTTTATGCCAATTATTTTGTAAATAATCAATATTATTAATAGGCGCACCTACCTGCTCTTTAATAAAGAAATGAGTTAATGTAACAGCAATCGAAACTACGGTTAAATAAAATAGTAAATCTCTTATTTTCATACTAATCCTTTAATGTATACACTTCGTTTATGATGGTAATTCTATGAATTGATAGCTTATCTTTTGGAAACTTAGCATCTAGTAAAGCTATTTTTTCTTCTTGCTGCCGACATGGTTCACATGGCCCAATCGCTTCATCTATTGAAGTGTAAAACAAGGTGTAATCGTGTGCGCTAAAATCAATATTTTTATTTAAAAGATTAAATAAATCATTTTTTAATTGCTCGCTGTTTGGTAGCAGTTCTTTTTTTCTAAAGATTGATAAAATATTCTGTAGGTAGCTGTCTGAATAATGGATAAGCTGACCTTGGCGATTAAACAAAAAAAGCTGAGGTGCAGTGTTATTTATAGGACTTGCGACTATTTGTCGGTGTGTAAACTCGTAATTTTCAGCCATGCAATTGCCCGCAAACAAAAAACCAGCTGACATTACCAAATATCTATATTTCATAATTTTCCTTAACTCAGGTTTTTCCAAGATGTATTTAATATATTTTTAATTTCTGTAAAAAGCACAATGATCACAAAGGATAGTGCGACTAAGTGAAGTAACGTAATTACAGGTACATCTATTAAATCAACTTTAAAAAGAAAGGGCTGTAGTTTATTCATATTAATATAAGCGCAGACTAAAATAATAGAATGGGCAACGCACAAGATAAAGAAAAACAGCTTACAAAAAGACCATACAATATTTTTAGTCCGTGCACCAAGTGCCCGCTTTAACGATATTTCTGTTGCAGATTTACTTGCCAATTGCTTTATACTATTGAAGCAATACAATAAGGCGCTGAGTAAAAGAACCAATGAACAAGTTATAGTTATAACTAAAATTGCTTCTCTTGGTTGCGCTTCTTTTTTTACCAATTCAGACAGTTCAACGTTTGTTAAGTTTTTCAGATAGGGGCTAATATTCGCGGTAATACTCATCATTTCTTGTGTGAAATTGGCTGGCATAACCCCGTTACCTTTAACGACGATGCTTTCAAAGCCAGTTATAACACTGATAAGTGTATAAACAGTGGGTTGCACTGGTGTATCGCTACCTTTTATATGAATATTCTCAACGACCCCGACAACCTTATATTTTACTTTTTCATTCCCAAAGTCAGTGAGTAAGTAGGCTTGACCTAAACCTGTATTCGCAAAGTATTGATCCCAAAGTGCTTGATTAACGACTATATTGCCATATTGCCCCCAAGACAGACTATTACCCATTATTAGCCGTGTGCCAATCGTATCGAAATAATTTGGGCTAACTCTATGATTTGAGGTTTGCGCATTTTTACTTGAGGTGACGGCTTTACCTGACAATGTATACCAATGACTAAATGCACTACGGTCAGTTAAAGGAGGGACATTAGTTAATGCGGCTGACTCAATATAATCTAAAGAACTCAGCTGTAGCAGTAGTTGCTGTGCTGAATTATCTGCCATAAAGCTATGCTCTGGTGAAGATGGAAAGTCAAAACTGGCAATATATAGGTTTTTATTTTTAAAACCTATATTATGATTGTTTAAATTAGCCTGACTTATTATTACTAAATAACTTACATAAATACTTAATATTGCAAGGCTGATTAAAAATGATAATAAAGTAAACACTTGCAATTTTTCACTCAAAGAAGCGCTACTACCACGTCCAATATGAGTTATGGTCGTTTTGTCTTGTAGGAAATTTAATGTCAGCAGGTATACGATAAAACTCATTAATAGAGTAATTAAAGTAATGACGTTTGCCATAACGTTAAAAGTGTTAATCGTAGGTATAGTTAAATATGCCAACTTACTTGTTAAAGGTGTAAAAATAAACACCATAAAAACAAGGTAACAAGCTAACAGCATAACTTCGATATAGTTCTGCAACATTATATGTTTTTTATTTGCTCCACATAACTGTCGTATGACGACTTCTTTTTTCTTATCGATACATTGTGTGGCATAAAATGCAGAAAACGATACCAAGCTGAAAGCAAATAAAATACCAAATAATATGGCTAATAAATCAACTCTGTTTGACACTGTTTGAAACTGTTCAGGATCAACACCTACTGACTTACTAAGCATTAATTTTGTATTGTCAAAAATGAATAATTCTTTTTTCAGATATGCATCAAAATTGATTATAAAGTTTTCTAAGTCAGTAATATTACCAAGCACATAAGTGAAAGTATCAGGTGTTAACTCCTGCTCATTAGGCAGTAATTCAGCAAGTTGATGGTAAGGTAATAATAAATCAGTAGAACTATCTCGCCTTAGAGATTTGAAACCTGCATTTAACACCGCGACTATTTTAGTACTTTTACCATTAATAATAATTTGTTTATCTATTACAGCCGGGTCACTGTTTAGATTGTTTTTCCAATAGTTAAAACTAACAGCAGTTATTAAACTACTGCCCGTAGATGCCATGCTGAATGCCCTCAATGACCCTAAATGAGTATCGATACCTAATTTACTAATAGTATTAGAGACAAAACTTACTTTGGTCGCTTGCTCTTCTTCTGCCATAATTTTTTTTGTATTTAATTGCAGCGTTCTTTCGAACATACCTACTAAATACGGAAATTGATTATGAAGTTCGTCAAATATGAATTTATCAACCGGTAAATTGCTTGTTTGATCATGTATAAATATCTGGTGGATAATTTCGGTATTTTCAATGGAGGTAAATTCGGTTGATAAAAACGTATTTTCAATTGCTTTTAAATTTAAAATGAAACATAAGGGAATAATTAGCAAGACACTACTTAGCAATAACTTCCAAGATAGAAATTGATATTTAAACCAATTTAATGTGATGTCGGTAAGTAATTTCTGCATTTAATCTATTAACTTACCATCGTGCATCCGTAACCTGCGCTTCGCATGTTTGGCATAAGTTTCATCATGGGTAATTAAGCAAATTGTATTACCCTGTTCATTTAATTGCTCTAAAAGCTCATATACAAGCTGGCTATTGTTTGAATCTAAATTCCCTGTTGGTTCATCAGCTAGTATAATGGATGGTTGATTTATTAATGCCCTAGCAATTGCCACACGCTGTTGTTGACCACCTGAAAGCTGATTCGGTTTTTTATTTAAAAATTCCTCCATCGAAACTCGTTTTAGTGCCTCTTGTACTTTCGCTTTATACTCACTTCGTTTAACCGAGCTATTATAGGTTAATGGTAATGCCACGTTATCAAATATTGTTAAGTGACTGAGTAAATTGAAATTTTGAAAAACAAAACCAATTTCTCTATTTTTTACCGTTGCAATAGAGTCATTTGTTAAGTCTTGAGTATTGATATCTGATATTAAGTAATTTCCATTAGAAGGCTTGTTCATAAGTCCTAATATCGAAAGTAAAGTACTTTTACCGCTCCCAGACGTACCTGTAATAGCAACGTAATCACCTTTATTGACGGTGAAATTAACATCTTCTAATGTGTTTTTTGTATTGCTAGCATACTTAAATGAAACATTTTCAAATGCTATAAGGGGCTTAGTCATGAGAAGAGCCTAGATTAAAGTCTATTGTGTGTTCCTTTGTATATTTATCTGGTATCAGCAGCACATAATTACCACTTAACTTTTCTTCAAAGCTCAATTGGCTACTATCAACTTCATGATAACTAATACGAGTAAGTACAGCTTGGTTATTAGCGTTAACTTCAAAAATATTCCAATGTTTGAAATCGTTGAAATCATGTGGTTTTTGTATATTGTAAGTTGCTTGCTGCTGTGCGGTATAGATATTCGCTTCAATTGCTTGGTCGCTTCGAAGCCAATTAGGCGTTACTGAATTAAGCGTTAGAAAGACATTGATCGAGCCATTTCTAATGACTGTATCTATATAATCCACTTTTGCTTGAATGCGACCCGAAGGTGTTATGATTTCAGCAGCTTGGCCTCTTTCTAATTGATCGGAAGAATACTGTGGAACTTGTACTTTCGCTAATAAGTTATTGGTTTCTATCAACTCAAATAAAGATTGCCCTTGTTTAACAACCTGCCCTAATTTACTACTATTTTGACTTATCACACCATCAAATTGAGCAGTTAAAATCAATTTTGATTGTTTTTTGTTTAGATATCCAAGCTGATTTTGAGCAAGTTTGATTTTATTAGCGTATGCGATCAATTGCTGCTCGTAGGCATCTTTAAAAAGAGCTAACTCTGCTTTTTTAGCCTCAACTTCTAATTCATTTTGTTCAAATTGCATACGGCTTTGTTTAAAACGAATAGATGAAATAATGCCTTTTTCTGCAAGCGCTTCGTTTGCGTTTAATTCAAGCTTTTGCTGTTTAAGCTGCATGACCGAGTTTGCCAATTCAGACTGAACTTGCGATAGTCGTATCGCTAAATTACTTTTATCTATAGATACTTGTGAAGATATATTTAATAATTCTAATTGTGCAGTATGTATTTTTTGCTCTAAATCATAGTTATTTAGTTCTGCTAGAATATCTCCCCGTTTGATGATTTGCCCTTCGCGGATATTTAAAAGCTTTATGGTGCCATCTGAAGGCGCAGAAACAAGCTCTCTTTGCGTAGGCTGTATAGTACCAATCCCTTTTAATATTTTACTTTCGGTTGTTGAAACTATTTTAATCGGTTTAAGGTATTCTTCTGGGATAGTATCTTTACTTAACCAGCTAAAGTACAAAAAGGAAACACCAATAGAAATTATTAACGGAATTAAGAATCTTTTTAACGTTTTTCTTTTTTTTGTAATTAAAAGCTGTTTCATAACTACCTGTATTGAAGCTTATATAATTATTATAGTCTTACGATTATTACTCTGGGAGTGATTAGCAAGTTACAGAAGCGCAACCCTCCAATACACTCTGTATGAATTACGTAATTTTTAACATAAGCGACTATACTTATTGCAACTAAAGCGATTTTAAAATACCCAAAATAATAACAAATGTAAATATTTAATTTCAGTGGTTGCAGGAGCCTGAGTTTATGGAGAGCGAACCAACGAACTTCGGCTTATGAGTAACCCAATCTATGCGTGTTACTAAATTTCAGGCATAAAAAAACACGCTTTAGGCGTGTCGATTTAATAGAATTTGTTATTTCAATGGTTGCGGGAGCCTGAGTTTATGGAGAGCGAACCGACGACTTTCGGGTTATATAGCAACATCAAGATCTTCACTGAATTTCAGGCATAAAAAACACTCATATAGAGTGTCTATTCATTCTTAATTTTTATTTCAGTTGGTTGCGGGAGCCTGAGTTTATGGAGAGCGAACCGACGACTTTCGAGTTATATAGCAACATCAAGATCTTCACTGAATTTCAGGCATAAAAAAACACGCTTTAGGCGTGTCGATTTAATAGAACTTGTTATTTCAGTGGTTGCGGGAGCCGGATTTAAATAGATGGCCTTTGCTGGCTAATATAGAGCTGAGACCGACGAGCTATTTATTTCACTGAATTTTAGACATAAAAAAACACTCATATAGAGTGTCGATTCATTATTACTTGATTTCAGTGGTTGCGGGAGCCGGATTTGAACCGACGACCTTCGGGTTATGAGCCCGACGAGCTACCAGGCTGCTCCATCCCGCGCCTGAAATTGCAGATTTATTTATAGTTGCTATACATGACAACTTGGCTTCCAATAAAAATTGGTTGCGGGAGCCGGATTTGAACCGACGACCTTCGGGTTATGAGCCCGACGAGCTACCAGGCTGCTCCATCCCGCGCCTGTATATTTTAAGTCTATCGACTAGTGATTTTTAACTCTCACCAAGAGTTTACAGTAACCGCTTCTTTAAAAGAATTGGTTGCGGGAGCTGTGAAAGGTGAAGAGTGAACCGACGACCTTTTAAAACTTCCAATGCACCAAATCATTTAAGAAAATTGGTTGCGGGAGCCGGATTTGAACCGACGACCTTCGGGTTATGAGCCCGACGAGCTACCAGGCTGCTCCATCCCGCGCCTGTAATTTCTTTTTCAACGGTTTCGCGTTATTTGCGAGCCTGTTTCGAAGAGAGCGCTATAGTATAGGAATCATATTATAATGCAACAGTTAAACTGCTTAAAGCTGTTCAACCGAACAAAAAGCAAACAAACAGAGTAATTAAAGCGCTCTTTGGTGTGGACTGATCATTTTTTGCCACTCCCAATCAGGGTGACCCATCACTATAAAGTCAGGGTTCTCTGTACTCTCACGCTGATTGTAGGTTAATGGATTAAATTCAGCATCAGTAATACAGCCACCTGCTTCTTCAACAATTATTTGCGATGCTCCCGTATCCCACTCACCTGTTGGCCCTATCCGTAAAAAACAGTCAGCTTTACCCTCAGCAACAATACATGCTTTTAAAGAGCATGAACCTACAGCAACTGTTGTAAACTGCGCGTTCAAGTATTGACTAACAGCTTCAATTTTTTGACGACGACTAACAGCCAAAGTTAAGTTATCTGGAGTGGCAACATTGATCTGCTGCTCTACGCCATCGACACGCTTAAATGCACCATTTTGATAACTGGCAAAGTAAGTTGTCTCTTTCGCTGGCCAATAAATCACCCCAAGCACTGGGCGATTGTTTTCAATCAAAGCGATATTTACCGCAAAGTCGCCGCTTTCTAAAATAAACTCACCGGTACCGTCCATTGGATCGAGTAACCAATAGCGCTGCCAATCTTGCCTATCTGCTAAAGCAGGGATTGGTGTTTCTTCTGACATAATAGGAATATCTGGCGCTAGTGCTTTTAATCCAGCAACTAACACATCGTTAGCGGCTAAATCGGCTTTAGTGACAGGTGTGTGATCTGACTTTTCTTGCTGGCCAATATCATCTTTCTTGTAAATAGCCATAATCGCAGCACCAGCGCTTTGCGCAAGCTCAATACATGGCTCAAGTAATTCAATCATTCGCAGCTCCTGATTCTAAATGCTTAGTTAATAATAGCAAAGCTGCAACGCTTCGTGCTTCGGTGAAGTCTGATTGTTGTAATAATGACTGCCAATCGGTTAATGGCCACTTAACAACCACTAATGGTTCTGGCTCGTCCCCAACTAAAGTTTGCGGATAAAGTTGTTGCGCAAACAATATGTGCATAGTCGCATTAAAGTAACTGGGTGCCATTGAAACCACTTTAAGTGGCTGAAGTTGCTCAGCACCAAAGCCAACTTCTTCTTTTAATTCTCGGTTTGCTGCTTGTTCTGGTGTTTCGCCAGGATCAATTAAGCCTTTTGGGAAGCCTAGTTGATAATCATTAGTGCCAGCACAATATTCTCGTACTAACAGTAATTCATTATCAGCTGTTAATGGCACTATCATTACAGCCCCTCGGCCACCGCCGCGGATCCGTTCGTATTGACGCTGTTCGTCATTTGAAAATTTTAATTCAAGTGATTCCACCGTAAATAATCGGCTTTTAGCAACAACTTCGGTGCGAAGAATTTGTGGTGGTGTTGGGTGCTTTTTCTGTGTCATTGGCATTAATTTGCTATCATGGCAGTTAGTTCAATAATAAACCCTATAAGATGAAATTCCTATGTTAAATTGGTCAAAAATCGATACTGTGCTGCTAGATATGGATGGCACTTTGCTCGATCTCCATTTTGATAATCACTTTTGGCTGACAGTGATCCCTGAGCAACTCGCTATCGCAAAGAATATTAGTTTGGCACAAGCCCAAGCGGATATATTAAAACGCTATCAAACCGTTAGCGGTCAAATCCAATGGTATTGCTTAGATTACTGGGAACAACAACTTAATTTACCTATTATGGAGCTAAAATATCAGCATCAGCACCTCATTAAAATGCGTGAGGATGTACCTGCATTTTTAACATCGTTGCGAAAAGCGGGTAAAGAGTTGATTTTACTTACCAACGCACACCCGGAAAGTGTCATGCTCAAGTTTGAAAAAACCAATATTGATAACTATTTAGATGGTGTGGTGTCGACTCATCAATATGGTGTGAGTAAAGAGCAGCAAAGCTTATGGCAGCAAGTACAACTCGATTTAGGTTTTGATAAGCAGCGTACGCTGTTCGTTGACGACAGTTTAGCGGTACTAAACGCCGCAAAAGAATATGGTATTGGCCATTTATTGGCGGTTGCAAACCCAGATAGTAAACAACCGCACAATGAAATCAGTGACTATTTGAGCGTCACTGATTTTCGTAAGCTTATTTAGCTTATTCGCCCTGATGGTAACGCGCTTCTAGGCCATGGCAGTTGGGTGCATTGAATTTTGATAGCGCCCAGCATAAGCTGATACATCAGTGTCCGTTGCAAAAAGAAATAAAGAAGCTATAGGCATACCTGGTACTAATTTATAGTAAAATTCACTCATATTAATTAATTCCAAAGTAATTTTCCCTCTATACCCAGGATCTATTTGACCATCACAAACATGAGCGAACAGAAAACCTCGAGCAATTGAGCCCTTGGTCTGTACCAATCCGAATTTGTCAGTAGGTAATACAATTTCTTCTTGTGTACACGCAAGCAACTTACCATTAGGTGGAAGAATTATGTCTTGTCCTTCTCCTAATGTCGTCGTTGTCGTTTCCATTTTTCTAGGTGGAGTGAAAGCCTCACCATCATAAGGTGCATATTTAGTAAACTGATTATCTAAATGGAGCCCTATTGATGTTGTATCAACAACAACATCTTGGTTTCTTCTAACCACTGCATTCTTTTCAACTAGAGCCCTAAGTGCAACTTGTGTCAGAATCATCATTATGCCTTTGTAAGTAGATATGTTAAAAGAACTGCCAGTAGCGATGCTAGGATAGACACAACTCCTGTGATTACATGTGGTGTATGGTTACTAAAGAAGTCTTTAATTATACTTGTATCACTAGGTTCAATATTTACAGCATTTCTCGTACTGTCACCAATAATTGGATGCTCTGTCGTCAAAAAAGTCAGAGAGCAAAATTTATCCTTCGCTGATAAAGATACTTTTTTATTACCTACGTTAAAAACCGGTATGTGTAGCTTTCCTTCAAATAAAGGATCTACCTTGGTATTTGCGACGAGGATCCCCTTCGCACCAAGACTTCCTTTAGAAGACAAAAATGCAAAGGCATTATTCGGCATCTTTATTGTCTGCTCTGTACAGATAAGCAAACAACTGTTTGGCGAAATCACGACTTTATCTGTGATATTTCTCCAATCAGAATCCCCTGCTTTCTTGTACATAGAGCCGACACTAAGATCGACAGAAACCTGCTCTGCCGAATCAGTGCACAGAGGAGCTATATCTATTCTTCTATTCTCTAAATCCTTTGCAAGTATCATAGACTATCCTTAGTAATTAGTTAGCTTTTACCTGAACTACCAAAACCACCTTCACCACGCTCAGTCGCATCAAATTCGTTAACAACGTTAAAACCTACTTGTACAATCGGCACAAACACAAGCTGAGCGATTCTTTCGCCTACTTTAACGGTATATGTTTTATCACTGCGGTTCCATAAAGAAATAAAGATTTGCCCTTGGTAGTCTGAGTCAATAAGCCCAACTAAATTACCCATAACTAAGCCATGCTTATGACCGGAACCAGAGCGTGGTATTATAGTAGCGGCAAGGCCATTATCTTTCATATGTACCGCAAAGCCAGATGGAATAAGTTCAACTTGGCCTGGTTCTAAAACCAAATCAGTTTCAATACAAGCTCTCAGATCAATACCTGCTGAGCCTTCAGTTGCATAGCTAGGTAGCGGGAACTCATTGCCTAAACGTTTATCTATAATTTTTAAATCAATATTTCTCATTTTTACTTTCTACTTTGAATAAGTCTATAAACAGAATAATACAGATAATATAACTTAACGACCAGCCGAAAACTCATGCCACGAGTTAATCAGGTCAACAAAGTCTTCAAAACCACAACCACTGCTTAAATCATTCTCTTCAAGCATTAATTCATCATCTTGGTAGGCTAATATATCTTCGTTATCTTGATGCAGCGCATGCGCTTCAAATAACGCTTCATCTTTAGACAGAATTAGGTCAATTTCTTGGCCTTTAAGTGTTACCGGCTCAAAGCTTGAACTCACCGAGCTAATAAGTGCCTGCACCATCGCGACTTTGTCTTTGCCTATTTCTTCATTTAACCAACGGCCAATAACCGCATGTTCACTGCTAATTTTAATCCGCAGGCCACTTATTGGATCGCGTATAAATTGGTATTCCATAACTTTACCTAAATACAACTAATGATCGGGATTATACCCTAGTCAGTGCTGAATAAATAAAGCCAGTGACAAAAATAGCGCTAAAAAGCGCTATTCTTTGAAGTGATACAGCTACCGATAAGATCTAAACCGCGCGGCATCAATGATTGCCCAAATATAGACGATCGGCAGTAATATAAAACCAATCGCAACATAAATAAGCGCGCCACTAATAACCCACGCTAGGAAGAAACCAATTGCCGCCATGATCCGGCCTTGAACTAACTGCCCTAAACCTGGGAAAAATATATTACAAATCGCTGCGATAACATTACCGCCTGAACCTTGCTCTGCCATGTTAACCTCAATTATTAATTTAATTTTATTCTTATCTACTTACATTCTTCATGCCAATTATTTAGTTATTAAAAATCAATATGTTAAAATCAACGGTAATACGAAGAACTAGCTAAAATCGTGATTTTTACTAAATATAAGTCAAATTGGCGATATCACTTCACACCACTGATCTAGCTTAGCTAAAAAATGACTATAAATGAATCATTAAGTTTTTAAAGCCTTTAGACTATGTATTAAATTAACTGGTTATAAAAACAGTATTTTATTTAGCCTAACAAAAACACCTGTTATACTGCTTTTAATATTGATTGAAAAGGCGTGATGATGGACGTTTCAGAATTACTCGACGGTTTAAATGATAAACAACGGGATGCAGTTGCAGCCCCACTCCAAAATATGCTGGTGCTTGCTGGCGCAGGCTCTGGGAAAACTCGAGTACTCGTTCATCGTATCGCATGGTTAATGCAGGTTGAGCAAGCCTCCGCTTATAGTATTTTTGCAGTAACCTTTACCAATAAAGCAGCTAAAGAAATGCGCACGCGCGTTGAACAAGCCCTTCAGGCACCAGTAGGTGGTATGTGGATTGGTACTTTCCATGGCTTATCACACCGTATATTGCGCGCCCACCATCGCGAAGCAAACTTACCAGAAGCGTTTCAAATTTTAGACTCTGATGATCAACTTAGAATGATCAAACGCTTATTAAAAGCCATGAATATTGATGACAAAAAATGGCCTGCAAAACAGTTTGGCTGGTATATCAGCGCCAAGAAAGATGAAGGTCTGCGCCCCAAAGATATCCAAGCTTACGACATCAACGAACAAATGATGCTTAAAGTTTACACCGCTTATCAAGAAGCATGTGATCGAGCAGGATTAGTTGATTTTGCCGAAATCTTATTACGTAGTTTTGAAGTACTAAAAAATAATCCAACCTTACTACGTCACTACCAGCAACGTTTTGCCCATATGCTAGTAGACGAGTTTCAAGATACCAACACCATTCAATATGCATGGCTTAAATTATTAGCCGGCGATACCAACAGCATCATGATCGTAGGTGATGATGACCAAAGTATTTACGGTTGGCGTGGTGCTAAAATTGAAAACATTAAGCGCTTTTTGACCGATTTTAAAGCCGAAACTATTCGCCTTGAACAAAACTATCGCTCTACTGCCACTATTCTAAAAGCGTCTAATGCACTTATTCAAAATAACTCAGACCGAATGGGTAAAAGCCTCTGGACTGATGGCAATGATGGTGAACCTATTTCTGTTTATGCCGCTTTTAACGAATTAGACGAAGCGCGCTTTGTAAGCAGCAAATTACGCAGCTGGTTAAACGCTGGTAATGCCCTACAAGATGCGGCGATTTTATATCGTAGTAACGCGCAATCGCGGGTACTTGAAGAAGCGATGTTACAAGAAGGCTTGAAGTACCGCATTTACGGCGGTATGCGCTTCTTTGAACGTCAGGAAATTAAAGATGCGCTGGCATATTTACGGCTCGTAGGTAATCGTCAGGATGATGCTGCATTTGAGCGAGTGATTAACACTCCTGCTCGTGGCATTGGCGATAAAACCTTAAGCCATATTCGCGATTGTGCGCGTAGCGAATCATTGCCATTATGGTACGCCGCCAAAGCCATCGTAGAACAACAACATTTATCAGGACGTGCGGCGACGGTTGTTACTAAGTTTGTTGAACTGGTAGAACATATTGAAGATAAAATTGGTGATCTCACTTTAGAAGAGCAAGCGAAATACGCTATTCAAACATCTGGTTTAATGGCGATGTATCAAGCAGAAAAAGGCGAAAAGGGCCGCGCCCGGGTAGAAAACTTAGAAGAGCTGATCAGCGCCTGTGGCCAATACGAACTCCCGGAAGATGAAGAGTTTAGCTCACCACTGCAAGGATTCTTGGCTTATACCTCACTGGAATCCGGTGATGGTCAAGCTGAAGAACATGAAGATGCAGTGCAAATGATGACGTTGCACTCAGCGAAAGGCTTAGAGTTTCCACTCGTATTTATGGTTGGTGTTGAAGAAGGCATGTTCCCATCTCAACAAAGTAATGAAGAATCAGGTCGGTTAGAAGAAGAGCGTCGTCTTTGTTATGTCGGCATGACTCGCGCCATGGAAAAACTCTATATTAGCCATGCCGAGAGCCGCCGTCTTTATGGTCAAGAAAAGTACCACAGTCCATCACGCTTTTTACGTGAAATGCCTGAAGATTGTATTGAAGAAATTCGTATTAAAACTCAAGTATCGCGACCACCCGCAGCAGGACGATTTAGCTCATCAGTAAGTCATGCCGTATTTGAAGAAAGTGGCTTTAGCTTAGGACAACACGTATTACATGCAAAATTTGGTATGGGAACGGTTATTAATTACGAAGGCAGTGGCGCTCAATCTCGCGTACAAGTGAATTTTGATGACTTTGGTAGTAAGTGGTTAGTAACTGTTTATGCACGACTACAAGCCATTTAACTCGTTAATAAGTAATATCCTACCGCAAATTGCCTATGCTAAACATAGGCAATTGCTACTCATTACTGGCGAACAAAACTGGTGTTATCAACAGGCTAATGAGTTACTCAAGCAACTTTGCCATCCGCTTGTTAAGGTATTATCAACTAGTGGCGAACTCACTGACAGTAGCTGGCCTGAACATACTCATCAAATTCTTGGCCAAGAATTTCAGCATGTTATTTATGACGGTTTTAGTGGCTTAGTGCCAGACAAATTTGCTGCTCTTAGTGGCACTGTTCAGGCTGGCGGTTTATTTATTGTATTGTTGCCAGAACTTGATGATTTACACTATTGGTGTGACCCAGCACTGACCGCCTTTCAATCATTTGCTCAACAACAACAGCAGAGTTATTTTAACCAACGCTTGGCACGCTTACTCCAGAGTAATTTGTATCTGCACCTCAGCCAACAATCAGGCTGGCAAACGTTACCAGAAACAAGCCAGCTAGCAGGTAAAATAAACCTAACTGAACAGCAATTTTGCATCGAGCAAATCATTAGAACTGCCAACGGTAGAGCCAATCGCCCTTTATTGATCAGCGCCGATCGTGGCCGTGGAAAATCGGCGGCTTTAGGGCTTGCTGCTGCAACACTTAACGATAAAAAAATACTCATTTGTGCACAGCAGTTTAACGCCCTACACAGCTGTTTTAAACACTTTGCCGCAGCACGAGGATTAAGCTATCAAACTCGGGATAAACAACTCGCCAACTTGCATTATATCGCTCCGGATCAATTACTAAATGAACTACCTGACTGTGATGTATTGTTGGTTGATGAAGCTGCTGCGATCCCAGTACCATTATTAATTAAAATGCTCACGCATTATCCCCGCATTATATTTGCCAGCACTATGGTAGGTTATGAAGGGAATGGCCGCGGGTATACTTTAAAATTCAAACGTTACCTAGAGCAACATTATAAAAATATGCATAATGTTACTCTAGAGCAACCAATTCGCTTCGCAGCGAATGATCCGCTAGAACAGCATATTTGTAATTTGTTAGCACTTGACGCCGATTATCAAGATATTACGCTAGACACCAGCGCTCTGCTCTATTCTGAACTGACTCCCCAACACCTTGCTGAAAATGAAGCACTACTGCGTCAAGTCATTGGGCTATTAGCATTAGCGCATTATCAAACTAGCGTGAATGACTTGCGTCACTTACTCGACGCGACAGAGCAACGCATCTTTGTATGTCAGCAACAAGGCGTTATTATTGCAGTATGCCTAATTGCGATTGAAGGCGGTTTAACCGCAGACTTGAGTCAACAGGTTGTTAGTGGTCAACGTCGCCCACAGGGGCATTTAATGGCGCAAACATTAGCACAGTTAAGTGCTAATGCTGACGTACTAACAAGGTTGTGTGCTCGTGTTGTGCGCATTGCTGTAGCTCCATCACAGCATAGTAAATGTATTGGCTCACAACTTATTGCTCATTGTGAACAGCAACTAGCATCGAGCTGTGACTGGTTTGGAGCCAGTTTTGGCGCTAATGCGAGCCTACTCAAGTTTTGGCAAATGGCGGGGTTTAGTTTAGTTAAACTAGGCTTTATGCAAGATAAAGCGACTGCAGAACATGCAGCTCTTGTGGCTAAAAGTTTAACTGATCGCAGCTCGCTAATTAAAAATCTGAAAACTGATTTTCAATCAGACTTTGCATTGCAACTACTTGATCATTTCAATCAGTTAGATCAACAATTAGTCGAACAAGTACTGCGTGACTGTGCTCAACATAACGCTGATAACATCCAAGATACACGTCTAGCTGCATTACTAACAACAGATTACCAAATTTTTACCATCAAACCTTTATTGTGGCGGACACTTTGGTGCACACCAAGCAGCTTATCTAATTGCGATGAAAATACCAAATGTCTTTTTATTAGACTAATATTACAAAACTGGTCATCACAAAAGGCACAAATAGTTTTACAGATCCGTGGTAAAAAATCACTCGATAAACTATTCAAACAGGCTGTTACTAATTGGTATGAACAATACTTACTTAAAAAATTACCTTAGCGTTCTTTTCTTCTTTTCATTTTCACATAGCAATTTCGCCTATGCCGAGAACAAGCCAGCGATAAAATTAGGCATGTCTACCGCGTTAACAGGACCTGCCAAACAAATTGGTGAACAACTTTACCTAGGTAGTAATATCTATTTTAACAAGCTAAATAAAAACGGAGGTATCAACGGAGCACACGTAGAATTAATAGTCGCCGACGATGGTTATGAACCAAAACGCGCAGTAAGTAATACTCGTCGCTTTATTTATCAAGACAAAGTAGATGCGCTATTCGGTGCAATGGGAACTCCAACAAGCTTTGCTGTTTTACCAATCCTTGAACAACTGCAAATTCCATATTTAATGCCTTACAGCGGCGCTAAATTTTTGCATTATCAGCCAACAATTAATGTATTCAACATAAGAGCTAGCTACGATGATGAAGCTGACGAGCAAATAAAATACCTAGTCGAAGAAAACAATCACACACGTATTGGGTTTTTAATTCAAGCAGATGAATTTGGTCTTGTAGTAGAATCTGGATTGCGAGAATCGCTCGCCAAACACAATCTAAAGCCAGTTAAAGTCGCTCGCTATCAACGAAATAGTAATGATATTAAGGATGCTCTCAAAGCACTAAAAGCCAGCGGTGCTACTGCCATTTGCTTAGTCGGCACATACAAACCATTATCTGAATTTATAAATAGCGCATATGAACAACAGTTTATGCCTGACTACACCAGTATATCTTTTGCCTCAAGCAATGACTTATTTGCTCGCCTAAAATACCCCAGTAAACTTATGGCGACCGAAGTAATTCCTAACCCTAATAAATGTAACGCTTATTGGTGCACTGAATTCTTCAAAGATATGGCTGCAGCGCAAGTTAGCACACCTAGTCGTCTGCACTTTGAAGGCTATCTCAATGCAATGGTGTTTAGCGCCGCAGCACAACGCTGCCCGCAACCACTGCAACATAATTGTTTAATGCAGCGCCTAAATATTATTTTTAGTGAAGATAAACAAATAAACGCGTTATTCGTCAATAAAACTGATAAGAATAAGCATACTGTCTATCGCTCTGTGTTTTAACAAAATAGCTGCGCTTTCTAAATAATGTTCTATTATTAAGCTATATATTTAGGAGGTGAGGACACTATGGACTTAATTAATTTTAGAGTAGGCCAGAAAACAATTTCATTAAAAATTCTCGACATACTTTTAACTGAACGCTTTGAAGATAATTTAACCTCATTACCTAACGACAATAAAAGTTTTATTGGCGTTAAAGACTATATGGAAACCCCCACTCCAATATTTGATCTAGGTATTATTCTCAACAAACAATCAACTCAAGCTACCAACTTATCATTAGTGGATTTATTTAGTGAATGGGAACAAAAACAACACGAATGGTTTTTCGCACTTGAAAATAGCATTAACCAAAATCAGCCTTTTAACCACAACACTGACATTCAGCAATCTAACTTTGCAAAATGGTACAGCAGCTTTAAAACCGAAAATGAAGATCTTAAAGCAATTATAGAACGATTTAAGATCCCTCATGCACGCTTGTATAGTCGTGCTAATAAGCTAATTGAACTAGTAAAAAAAGGCAATCCAAAGCAAGCTCTTATTGACCTAAATATTGAGCGAAACAGCAATTTTATGCAATTAATTAGACTGTTCGAATCAGCCAAAGAACAAATTGTTTTAGATTATAAACCAATCATCATTTTCACAACTAAAGATGGTAGAAACCCACATATAGGACTACTTGTTGATAAAGTCGAGGATAATATCAGTTATAAAAAAGAAGATATCAAGCCTTTAGATAAGCTAACAGATGTAGGTTTTGACATTGACCCGCAGACCAAAAATATGATGCGAGGATTAATAAAACTTGAGCATAAACATAGCGTACTCATAGACCCAAGTGCAATCTTTAGACCTGATCACTTAATGCATCAACATGCTGAAGAAACAGCAGAATATGGGTTGTTTTAGAAGTGCATTTTCTAGATAGCAGTTCCTTTTAAAGGGCGCTAGTTTCTCAAGATTAAAAATGGCGCACACATGTCAAAGGTTAACACTGACGGCTCGAAGCCATTAGCTTTCCTACAGACGTAAAAAAGCCGCTTCATTTCTGAAGCGGCTTTCTCAATTTGGAGCCTAGCAATGTCGTGGTGCCTACAGCGATAAAAAGTCACATAGCAAATGTATAGAGTAGGCTTTAGGCTCTTATT